>JBOIBC010000019.1:0-10960 GCA_050739295.1 Gammaproteobacteria bacterium | reverse complement strand
GGCCACAACCTGTCCAGGGCAATATTTGGAAGAATACTTCAAGCTCACAGAAATCCGTGTATCTGGAAATCCTGTTTGACCCCGCCCATGACGGCAACCCGGATCCGAATCTGAAGTTATTGATCAGCTCTTCTACTTCTTATGCTTACACAAGCCCGCGTACCGCGGCCGGCAGCATTTATGGGCAGTCAGCATTGCCTTCCCCTTATGAAATCACCGCCGGCGCGGACAGTGCAGCCAGCCCTGACAGCATCGAGTCCTACAGCTCCCAAGGCCCGGTGTTCTTCTCACAACCGGGAGCGCCTTCCTTTACACGCATGAAACCGGATTTCGTGGGCATAGACTGCGTGAGCGTGACCGGTGCCGGCGGCTTTTCAAACCCATTTTGTGGCACCTCGGCAGCCGCACCGCATATCGCCGCGCTGGTGGCGCTGTTTGAATCCGGTTTCCCGAGCGATGATCCCTATGATTTGCTTAAAGCCGGTGCAAAACCGTTGGGCAACGGCGGTTCTCCCAACGGAGTCTACGGCTACGGCCTGCCGGATGCGGTGCGCTCGGTGGCTTCCCATTACGCCAATCCTGTTGCCAGTATCAGCTCTCCAGCGAGCGGTGCGACGGTTGAAACCGGTACAGCGGTCAGTTTCTCCGGCAACTGTTCGGCAAATAGTGTCCCGGGCAGCTTGAGTTATGACTGGAATTTTGGCTCAAATTCCGGGGTCGCCGATTCGAGCGCCACGAATCCAAGCGTAAGTTTCACCTTCGTCGGGCAGTACACTGTGACACTTACCTGCACCAACGCTTTTGGAAATACCGGCACTGCGACCCGTGATTTCACCGTCAAAGCTGCATCTTCCGGCGGTAGCTCAGGTGGCGGTGGGGGCGCCCTGGGATTGCTGGCACTCGCCTGCTTGTTGATCACCCGGCTCGCCGCTGTGCGGCGCAAATAGCAACGTTATATGCGTAATTCAAAGGGCGCCTGCGGGCGCCCTTTTGTTTATCCGTGAATCGCGGCCGTTACCACAACAATGTGAGTGGCGCAAAAGCACGGCCCGGCTTTCAGTGCAATGATCCGCCGTGATCAGCCGTTCACCACCGGTCGGCCTACAGAGTAATGCGTGAATCCCGCAGCGAGCATGGCCTCGGGCTCATAAACATTGCGGCCATCAAAGATCAACGGCTGTTTGAGCAGGCGTTTGACTGTCTCGAAATCCGGGCTGCGAAACTGGGTCCATTCAGTCACTACCACCAGCGCATCGGCGCCTTCCAGACATTCCATCTGGGAATAACAAAGTTTCAGCAATGGCTGATTGCCATACAGTCGCTGTGCTTCGTGCATGGCCGCCGGATCAAACGCGCGCAGCTTCGCACCTTCCTTCCACAAGGCTTCCATCAACGCTCTGCTCGGCGCCTCGCGCATGTCGTCGGTATTGGGCTTGAAAGCCAGGCCCCAGAGCGCAAACGTGCGGCCTTTCAGCTTGCCGCTAAAGTGCGTGTTGATTTTCTGAAACAAGGTTTGTTTCTGGCGACGGTTTACTTCCTCGACGGCGTTCAACAGCACCGGCTCATAGCCCGCTTTGGCCGCGGTGCGCGTCAGGGCCGACACGTCCTTGGGAAAACAGGAGCCGCCATAACCAACGCCGGGATACAGGAACGGATAGCCGATGCGTGCGTCGGAGCCAATGCCCTTGCGCACTTGCTCGATATCCACCCCGAGACGTTCGGCGATGTTGGCGAATTCGTTCATCATGCTGATGCGCGAGGCCAGCATGGCGTTGGCGGCGTACTTGGTGAATTCGGCGTCGCGCACCGCCATAAGCATGAGGCGTTCGTGGTTGCGGGTGAAGGGCGCGTACAGGCTGCGCATCACTTCAATGCTGCGCGAACTCCCGGCGCCCACCACGATGCGGTCGGGATGGGCGAAATCCTCCACCGCGCTGCCTTCCTTGAGGAATTCCGGATTGGACACCACGTCGAAAGTCAACGCGCTGCCGCGTTTCTTGAGTTCCGCTGCAATCGTCTCGCGCACCCTGTCAGCGGTACCGACCGGGACTGTTGACTTGTTCACCACGATGCGTTCGGCCGGCATGAGTTCGCCGATGCTGGCGGCCACCTGTAGCACGTGCTTGAGATCGGCGGAGCCGTCCTCGTCCGGCGGCGTGCCCACCGCGATGAACTGCACCAGACCAAATTGCACGCCCTCCGCCGGCACATCGGTAAAACGGAGCCGGCCGCTTTCCAAACCTTCCGCCAGCAGATGATCCAGTCCCGGCTCCACGATGGGCACTTCGCCCTGCTTGAGTCGCGCGACCCGCGCCTGGTCCACGTCCACGCACAACACATCGTTGCCCATGTTGGCGAAACAGGCGGCGGTCACGAGTCCCACATAGCCGCCGCCGTGTACGGTTATTTTCATGTCTGATTCCAGAATTCAATGTTAAAAGAGCGCTCATTATATCAGCCGCATCTCGCTACACTCCTTGGTGCATACTGGCGCCAACACCAGACCATGAGGAGATCCCATGCTCAATCCCGGCGACACTGCTCCCGATTTCGAACTCCCCGACCAGGACGGCAAGCTGGTGCATCTCGCCAGGCTCCTGGCCCACGGACCGGTGCTGTTGTATTTTTATCCGGCGGATTTCACACCGGTCTGCACCCGCGAAGCCTGTACCTTCCGTGATTTGCTACCTGCGATGGTCCGCCAAAGTGTAACACTCATCGGCATCAGTCCACAGGATAGCGCCAGCCACACCCGCTTCCGCGCGCGGCATCGTCTGAATTTCCCGTTGCTGGCAGACCCGGACAAGCGCGTGATCCACGCCTACGGCTGCGGCGGGCCGCTGGGTTTCGGCGTGAAACGCGTCAGCTACCTCATCGGCAGCAACGGACGTATCCTGGAAGCGGTCCATGCTGCGTTCCGGGTCAGTCAGCATGTTGCCCTCGCACATAATCTGTTAAACAAACCTTGAGCCGCAGACAGCATCCATTGTCATTGCGCACGCCTGAAAATCATGTCGAAGATCACTTGCGCCCATATATCGGCCCGATATATCATCCGCGCCCTGTTCTTTCTGGCCGGCAAGGATTCCCCGAAGTGAATGTGAAGGACCTGTGCCTCGGCGCGCTCAGCTTCGGCGATGCCAGCGGTTACGATCTCAAAAAGTTCTTCGAGACCAGCTTCAGCCAATTGTGTGCAGCGGGCTACGGCTCGATATATCCCGCCTTGGCGGGACTTACGGACGAAGGGCTTGTGAGTTGTCATGAAGAAACTCAACAGGGCAAACCCGACCGCAAGCTGTATCACTTGACCGCCTTGGGCCACAAGGCTTTTCTGCAATCACTTGAGAAGACTTCGCCCGAGCACAAAGTAAAATCGGACTTCCTGCTCGCATTGTATTTTGCTCACCTGCTGCCGCAGAGACATCTGGAATCACTGCTGGACGGCCGCATCGCGGAGCTGGACCGGCAAATCGGCCTGATCGAGCAATCGGAACACGAGTCGGATACGACGCTTGACACCACTGCCGGAAAACAGTTTATTCGCGGCTTCGGCATGACCGTCATGACTGCCGCGCGAGATTACCTGTGTGCTCATCGCCACACGCTTATCACGGACGTGCAGGCTGCCGCACCGTACCATTCAGAATCAATGCCCCGGAGCGATCAACAAAGCTCCGGCATTCATCATTCCTGAAACGAGGATATCCACATGGCCAAGCGCATCGCCATAGCCATCGTCACCATGCTGCTCGCGATGATCGTCATTTACGGCATCTTCGGCATCAAAGTCGCCATGGCCATCAAGAAATTCTCCCACATGAAGCAACAGACCTTCGTGTCGGATGTAGCCGCGCAACAGGAGACCTGGCAGCCGTTCTTGACCGCCGTCGGCAATCTCACACCGGTGGAAGGCGTGCAGATCAGCAACCAGCTCGCCGGAAACGTCACCGGGATTTATTTTCAGTCCGGCCAGGAAGTAAAGAAAGGACAATTGCTGGTACAACTGAACGACTCCAGTGAACGTGCCCAGTTGCTGGGTCTTCAGGCTCAGTTGCAACTCGCCCAGGTTAACTATCAGCGTGCCAAGAAACTCGGCCAGGACCATTTGATCTCCAAGTCGGATCTGGACACGGCCGAGAGCAATCTCAAGCAGGCTCAATCCAATCTGGATAACGACCAGACATCCATTGACAAGAAAGCAATCCGCACCCCCTTCGCGGGCCGGCTGGGCCTGCGCAATATCAATCTGGGCCAGTACCTGGCGGTCGGTGCGAATATCGTGATGTTGCAATCCCTGGACAAGCTGTATGCCACCTTTGCGCTTCCGGAGCAGAACCTGGCGCTGCTCAAGGTCGGCCAATCCGTGGACGTGACTGTGGACGCCTATCCCGGCCAGACCTTCACCGGCAAGCTCACGGCCATAGACTCTCAGGCCGACCCGAACACGCATAACATCTCCGCGCAGGCGACGATTGACAATCCCAAGCACCTGCTGCGCGCCGGTCTGTTTGCCAACATCGAAGTACAGGCGGGCAAGCCCGAGCAAGTGGTGACAGTCCCCAACAGTGCGGTGGATTATTCTCTTTATGGCAGCTCGGTGTTCATCGTGAATCAGGATGGCAAGGATGCTGATGGCAACCCGGTGCTGAAAGTCACTCAGCAGTTCGTCACCACCGGCCAGGTGCGCGGTGATCGCGTCGCGATCACCAAGGGCTTGAAGGCCGGAGATAAGGTGGTCAGCGCCGGCCAGCAGAAGCTGCATAACGGAACGGAGGTGGAAATCAACAACAGCGTGAAACCGGACTGACGCAGCGGAGCCGCCACACATGAAATTCACCGACCTGTTCATCCGCCGTCCGGTACTCGCGACGGTTGTCAGCCTCATTATTCTGCTGTTGGGGCTGAATTCCATAGACAAGATGCAGCTGCGCCAGTATCCCGAGATACAGACCAGCCAGATCAGCATCACTACCGCCTATCCCGGCGCCAGCGCCGACGTGGTGCAGGGCTTCATCACCCAGCCCCTCCAGCAGTCCGTGGCCAGCGCCGAAGGCATTGATTACATCACTTCCTCCAGCACGCAGGGCTTGAGCACCATCACCATATACCTCAAGCTCAACTACGATGTGCACAAGGCGCTCACCGACATCATGGCGAAAGTGGATCAGGTGAAGAACGTGATGCCGCCGGCGGCGCAAGCCTCAGTGATCCAGTCATCGGATGTGCGTGGCACCGCCATTGTGTATATCAGTTTTTACTCTGACCAGATGACCCAGGGCCAGATTACCGATTACGTCACCCGCGTGGTGCAGCCGAAGGTCCAGACTCTGGAAGGTGTGGCCCAGGCACGGGTCTTCGGTTTTCCCTACGCCATGCGCATCTGGCTCGATCCGAAAAAAATGGCCGCTCTGGGCGTGACAGCCAGTGACGTGGCCAACGCACTTATTCAAAACAATTACCTCGCTGCGCCGGGCAACACCAAGGGCAACTACGTTGCCATGAACATCGCCGCGACCACCGATCTGCACAATGCCAAAGGCTTCGGTGACATCGTCATCCGCAGCCAGAACGGTGCATTGGTGCGCGTCAAGGACGTGGCCAAGGTCGAGCTGGGTTCCCAAACCTACGATGTCTCGGTGAACTTCAGCGGCATCCCATCGGTATTCATGGCCATCAGCCCCACGCCGGACGCCAACCCGCTCACCACCGTGAAACTGGTGCGCCAGCAGATCGAAGACGTCACGCCGCAACTTCCGCCGTCACTGAACGTGAAGATCGCCTACGATGCCACCAAATTCATCAGCGCCTCCATCTATGAGGTCATCAAGACCATCGTGGAAGCGGGCCTGATCGTCATCATCGTGATCTTCCTATTTCTGGGCGCCTTGCGGCCGGTATTCATTCCGGTCATTACCATTCCCCTGTCGCTCATCGGCGTGACGTTCTTCATGCTCATTTTGGGTTATTCGCTCAACCTGCTGACGCTGCTGGCCATGGTGCTGGCCATCGGCCTGGTGGTGGATGACGCCATCGTGGTAGTGGAGAACACCCACCGTCACATCGAGGCAGGAAAGACGCCGTTCCAGGCGGCACTCATCGGCGCGCGTGAGATCGCCACGCCGATCATTGCCATGACCATCACGCTGGCGGCGGTATACGCACCCATCGGCTTCATCGGCGGCCTGACCGGTGCGCTGTTTCAGGAATTCGCCTTCACACTTGCCGGCGCCGTAATTATATCCGGCATCATCGCACTCACGCTCTCACCGATGATGTGCGCGAATTTCCTCAAGCCCACCGGTAATGTCGGCAGACTTGAGGGCTGGCTGAATCACAAGTTTGACAGTCTGAAGGAGCGCTATCAGCAGTTGTTGCATCACGCCCTCGATTGGCGCCCGGTGACGGTCGTCGTCGCCGTGGTGGTGCTGATTAACTGCTTTGCCCTATACATGCTGTCCCAGAAAGAACTCGCGCCCCTGGAAGATCAGGGATTCGTGTTTGTTTCCGCCACGGGGCCGCTGGATGTCACTCACGCCTACATGGAAAAATATAGCAAGCAGGTGGAAACCATCTTCAAGAGCATCCCCGAGCATGATGCCTACGCGCTCATCAACGGCGCTGGCGGCGTCAATAACCTGATTGCCTTCCTGGTGCTCAAACCCTGGTCTGACCGCAGCCGCAGCCAGTTCGCCATTTCCCAGGAAGTGCAGCAAAAATTGAATCGAATCTCGGGGTTGCGTGGATTCGCGGTGAACTTCCCGTCTTTGCCCGGTTCCAGCGGCCTTCCCGTGCAGTTCGTGGTGAGCTCCACCGAGCCTTATTCCAAAATTTATGCCGTACAGGAAAAAATCATGGAAGCCGCCCGCAAGAGCGGCATGTTCTATTACGTGGACAGCGATCTGAAATTCGATAATCCGCAACTCAGCATAGACATAGACCGCAACAAGGCGCAGCAACTCGGCATCTCGATGCAGGACTTGGGATCCTCGCTCAGTACCTTCCTGGGCGGCGGCTACCTTAATTTCTTCAACCTGCAGGGCTACAGCTACCAGGTTATTCCGCAGGTGGCCGATGAGTTCCGCCGCAACGGCGCCGAACTCATGAACTACCACATCCGTACCGGCGACGGCACCATGGTGCCGCTGTCCACGGTGGCAAAAATGAATTTCAGCGTGCAGCCGGATCAGTTGAACCAATTCCAGCAGTTGAATGCCGCAACCATCCAGGCGATACCGGCGGCTGGCGTGACCCTGGGCAAGGCCCTGGATTATTTCAAGGCCCAGGCAGCTGAATATTTCCCAAACAGTTTTTTTATCAACTATGCCGGTGAATCCCGCCAGTTTGTCCAGGGCGGCAATGCGCTGCTTATCGCGTTGTTCTTCGCCATCATCATCATCTTCCTGGTGCTGGCGGCGCAATTCGAAAGCTGGCGCGACCCCTTCGTGATCCTGGTGAGTGTACCGCTGGCGTTCTGTGGTGCGCTCATTCCCATCTTTCTGGGTGCCGCCACCATCAATATATATACCCAGGTTGGCCTGGTGACGCTCATCGGTCTCATCAGCAAGCACGGCATCCTGATGGTGGACTTCGCCAACAAATGGCAGATCCAGACCGGCTGCTCCAAGCGTGAGGCCATCGAACATGCGGCGGCGGTGCGCTTGCGGCCCATCCTCATGACCACCGCCGCCATGGTGCTGGGCGTGGTGCCGCTGCTGCTGGCCTCGGGCGCCGGCGCCGTGAGCCGTTTCGACATCGGCCTGGTGATCGCCTGCGGTATGACCATGGGCACGCTATTCACCCTGTTTGTGGTACCCACCATGTATACCTTCTTCGCCCGGCAGCACCGTCCAGACCAGGAGCAAGCGGCTTCGGTGCCAAGCTCTTGATGGCCTACTTTCGGTATTTACAAGATGACGATATCAGGGTATAAAGCGCGCCCCATCCCCATGACGTTGGTTGAGAGAGCCATGAGCATGTCCAAATCATCCGGCATCGAGGAATTTCTCCGTAACAGCGATGACGCCGGCACCGATCAGGTATATGAGCGGGGCGCGCCCGGCAGAAAGCGCGACCACAAGCCGGTGAAACCGCAGAATGCATCCCAGGCATGGCGCACGCTGGAAGATCATCTGAACGAGCGTCGCCTGAAACGCAAACTCAAGGAAATCTACGAGGACGATTGACTCGTAGAATTTCTGCAAACAAACCGCTCCTACGCATAACGTAGGTTGGCGGTGAGCGAAGCGAACCCCAACATCTTTAATGCCAGAATGTTTGGCATCGCTGCGCTCAGCCCAACCTACATTTATTTTATAGGGTGCGCTTGTGCACCACTTTGTCATTACCCCTCACTTCTTCTTTACACGCCGCGTAGGCTCCGCTTGCAGCGGATCATCCGGCCAATGGTGTTTAGGATAACGTCCCTTCATGTCTTTCTTTACATCCTGATAACTGCTGCGCCAGAAACCTGCCAGATCTTGCGTCACCTGCACCGGCCGATGCGCAGGCGACAGCAGATGCAATAGCAATTTCACTTTGCCGCAGGCAATGCTCGGTGATTCAGCAAGACCGAAAAGTTCCTGCAAGCGCACCGCCAGTACCGGTGTCTCGCCCGAGACATAATCAATCGGAATACGCGAACCCGTGGGTACGGTGAAATGTGTCGGCGCCAGTTCATTCAGTAGTCGTTGTTGACGGTAATCCAGCAAGATGTTGAGTGCCTGCTGCAACGGTATGGCCGTAAGATGGCTCAAACGTGAGCGGCCTTGCAGAAACGGCGATAGCCAGTTTTCCAGTGTGGCGGCAAGACTTGCATCATCCACGGCTGGCCACAGTTCACCGTCAACGCGCCGCAAGAGCTCCACCCGCGCCTGCCAATTCCTGATGGCCGGTATCCAGGGCAGACACTCCAGACTGCGACGGCGAATGGCCTCAAGCATCAGCTCGGTAACACGTTGCGGATCGGGATTGGCGAGTGGCCGCTGCTCCAGCACGATTGCGCCCAGCCGCTGCTCGCGCATCGCCACCACCGCTTCGTTGGCCTCATTCCACTCCACCACGTCGTGTGTTTCCACCTGCGCTTCGAACAATTCACGCAGTTCTGTTTCGCTCACAGACGCAGCCAGATAAATACGCGCCTCACGCGGATTTCCACCCAGCTCCGCCACTGCCAGCCAAGGCGCCGCGCCCAGTGGATCGCCTTCCCGCAAAAACGCACCACGGCCATTGCTCAATAAATACCGCGGTGCATTCCCCGGACGGCGTTTTGCAATTCGATCCGGATACGCCAGCGCCAGCAACCTGCCCGCGTGCTCGATTTCAATCCTGTTTTCAACTCGAATGCCGGCCTGACGAGAGATGTCCTTTGCCGAAGCCAGAATCCGCCGCAGCCGCAAATCTGCATTCCATGCATCCAACATGCGCAGACGCATACTGACATCGGCTTGTTGTTCGCCGGCAGGAAGAATATCCCGCTCGCTGATCAGTGCCGCCAGCAGGCACGCGAGCCAGCCCTGTTCCTGCTCCGCGCCTTTCACCGCCATGTGCGCCAGACGCGGTTGCAGCGGCAGTTCCAGTAAATGCCGGCCGTGCGCGGTTATGCGTCCCGCTGCATCCAGCGCTTCCAGCCGTTGCAGCAATTCGCGCGCCTGAGACAATGCCGCGACAGGCGGTGGATCGAGCCATGCCAGCCCGGAAGCATCCTCCGTGCCCCACTGGGCGAGTTCCAGCGCCAGCGGCGCCAAATCCGCCTGCAAGATCTCAGGCATGCTCTGCGCTTCAAGACGCTCGCCTACGCTCCACAAGCGGTAACACACACCCGGTTCCAGCCGGCCGGCGCGTCCGCACCGCTGATCGGCGGACGCACGCGACACACGCACGGTCACCAACTGCGTCATGCCGCTCACCGGGTCAAATCTGGGCACCCGCATGAGGCCCGCATCCACCACAGTTCGTACGCCTTCGATGGTCAAGCTGGTCTCGGCAATGGATGTGGCCAGCACCACTTTGCGACGGCCCGGCACGGCGGGAAGGATCGCCGCGTCTTGCTGCGACTGTGACAAATCACCGTACAAGGGCCTCACATCGGTATTCGCGGGCAAATTCTCTTCCAGCATCGCCGCCACGCGGCGGATTTCTCCGCCGCCGGGGAGAAATACCAGCACGCTGCCGAACTCCTCTGTCAACACACGCCGGACGCTGTTGGTCACCTGTGGCTCGATACGCTCGCGTGCAGGTATGGGTTGATAGCGCATGTCCACCGGAAAGCTGCGGCCTTCCGAAGTCAGCAGCGGCGCACCGCCCAAAAGTTTTGCGACCGCTGCGCTATCCAGGGTCGCGGACATGACCACCAGCCTCAGATCGGGGCGCAGCGCAGCACGCGCTTCCAGGCACAGCGCCAGCGACAAATCGGCATGCAGGCTGCGTTCGTGGAATTCGTCGAAGATCACCAGTGCGTAATCAGCGAGTGCGGGATCGGATTGCAATATCCGCGTCAACACGCCTTCCGTGACGACTTCGATGCGCGTGAGCGATCCGATGCGCGTATCCATGCGCACCCGGTAACCGACCGTCTCCCCCACTTGCTCCCCGAGGAGTTTCGCCATGTAGTGCGCGGCCGTGCGCGCCGCCAACCGCCGTGGTTCCAGCATGATGAGCTTGCGGCCAGCGAGCCAGGGGGAATTCAGCAACGCCAGCGGCACGCGTGTGGTCTTGCCCGCACCTGGCGGCGCCTGGATCACGGCTGTTAATTTGTCAGTCAGAGCTTTGGCAATTTCTGGCAGCAGGCTGTCTATAGGGAGCGCAGTCATGACTCATATTCTATAGATATGTCCGAACAATCCCCGGTTTGTTGACCATTCGTCACTTGGCCCGTAAAATTCACGCTCACCGATACGGGCGGTTAGCTCAGCGGTAGAGCACTGCTTTCACACGGCAGGGGTCACTGGTTCGATCCCAGTAC
>JBOIBC010000018.1:0-11144 GCA_050739295.1 Gammaproteobacteria bacterium | reverse complement strand
TTACCCCACCGATGCGCTCGGCAAACCGGGTGACGACACCGAGACCCAGTTGTCACTGGCCCCGCGCGATGTTCTGCCGTCGCGCGTCAGGAAGGTGTACGCGGAAGCCGGGGGTGTTCCCGTTTACTACACTGAATGGTGCAGTTCTTCCAACCCCTTTTTCCACCGTCACGACGAACCCTATGCAGCCGCATTCCTGGTCAAGAATTTCATTGACGTAGCGGACCTGGTCAAAGCCTATAGCTGGTGGACCTTCTCGGACATATTCTCGGAAAATTACTTCTCATCGGCGCCCTTCCACGGTGGTTTTGGTCTCTTGACCATAGATGGCATTGCCAAGCCCACCTACCGCGCGTTCCAGTTATTGCACCGCCTCGGTAACGAACGGCTCGCGGTGGATGGCACACATGCGACCGTGGATTGCACCGTAGTCCGCGGCGATCACAAGATCACGGTATTGCTGACCAATCATGCCTTTCCGAAGCATCCCATCCAGACCGAACAGGTCAGTGTGGGGCTCCGTACCGCGCATCCGCCCAAGGCAGCATGGATAGAACGGATTGACGAAGATCATTGCAATCCGCGGCGCTTGTGGGAATCCCTCGGTTCGCCTCCATCATTGAGTCCGGCACAGGTGCGGCAACTGGATGAGGCTTCGGCCTTGCAGCGTACCGCACTCGCCTGGCAGCAGCGTGACAAGCTGATCACGCTGGGATTTGAATTACCGGCGCACGCGGTGGCTGCGATTACACTCGAATTCTCTGCTTGAATGTAGCGTGGCCTGGTTGCTGAAAAATTGAATTCAGCCGCCGTGCTGAAACCCGGGATACAGCAGCATGCCGCCGTCCACAGCGAGAGTGGAACCGGTCACATAATCGGACTCGTCCGAGGCCAGCCACACCATCGCCTTGGCTATATCCTCGACCGCGCCGACCCGGCCATACGGGATCAGCTTCAGAAGCTGCTGCTTCGCGGCGGGCGTGTCCCAGGCGGGACGGTTGATGTCGGTCGCGATGGCGCCGGGTGCGATGGCATTCACACGGATGTGCTGCGGCGCCAGCTCCTGCGCAATGCTCTCCATGAACATGCGCACGCCACCCTTGGCCGCGGTGTAATTGGCATGTCCCGCCCAAGGTATCCATTGATGCACTGAGCTGATAAAGATAATCTTGCCGGCGGCACACGACACCGCCGGGTTGATCGGACGGCCCAGAAACAGGCGTGCAGCGGCCCGTGTACACAGGAAACCACCGGTCAGATCCACGCTCAGCGCCTTCATCCATTGCGCCATACTCATGTCAACGAGCCTGGAATCAGCCTGTACGCCGGCATTATTAACCAGGATGTCTATCCCGCCGAAGCGCGCCTGCATTTCTCCAAACAGCTTGGCGACCTCGGTTTCCGATGACACGTCCGCCTCGAACGCGGACGCCTGACCATCCGCGGCCTTGATACCGTCAACGAGCTTGCCGGCCTCGTCCGCATCACCGAAGAAATTGACCAGTACCGCGGCGCCGGCCTGCGCCAGCGCACGCGCACAGGCCGCGCCGATCCCGCGCCCCGCGCCGGTCACCAGCGCTTTCTGGCCTTCAAGCAAACGCTTTTGCATGACAGTATTCCTCGAACTCACAATGAAGAAATCTCGCACCTGAACACGCACGAAGGCTGCATTAACTCCCGGCTGATCCGTGAGAGACTTTGTTTGATCAGTATCAACAGCGTATAGTTTAGCATTACCCGGCGGCCTCTCGAACCGTCGGTACATCATCCATCACAACTGCTGCGTCCCTCGCGATAGCGGCCTATGTGTACCAACACACAGAACACATGACTGGAACGAGGATAATAATCACTATTTTCCGCGTGCCATCCTGTAACGGCTGATAGAACATGAGTCATGTCTGATCAGCACTATGATCTTGTCGTTATCGGCAGCGGGCCGGGAGGTGCTGCGCTCGCGCAGCGACTCGCGCCTACCGGCAAGCGGATATTGATCCTCGAACGCGGCGACTATTTACCGCGTTCCGTGGACAACTGGAATTCGCACAAGGTCTTCGTCGAGGGCATCTATCAGGCGCCGGAAGCCTGGTACGACAAACACGGCAAGACGTTCCATCCGGGCCTGCATTACTACGTGGGCGGCAATTCCAAGATGTATGGCGCAGCACTGTTCCGCCTGCGTGAGCGTGACTTCGAGGCCGTCCGCCACGCCGACGGCGTCTCGCCGGAATGGCCACTTAAATACGACGTGTTCGAACCCTGGTACGCACAGGCCGAGGCGCTGTTTCATGTGCACGGCGCGCGTGGCGAGGATCCGACTGAGCCACCCGCAAGCGGTCCCTATCCGTATCCGGCACTGATACACGAACCGCGCATGCAGCGGCTGAGCGATAGCTTCACGCGCGAGGGTCTGCACCCCTTCCATATGCCGATCGGAATCTTGCTCGACGAAATAGATGGCAAGGCCACCCCTACCAGCATCGGTTTTCGCACACCCTACTTTGACGGCTACCCGTCCCCGTTGAACAGTAAGGCCGATGCACAGGTGATCTGCGTGGACCCGATGCTGGCGGCACACAAAAACGTTACGCTGCTGACCAACGCCTATGTGTCCAGGCTCGACACCAATGCTTCTGGCCGCAGCGTGACCGCGGTGAACGTACAGCATAACGGCGACACCGACCGTTACTCGGCCGACATCGTGGTGGTGGCTTGCGGCGCGCTTTCCTCCGCATTGCTGCTGCTGCGCTCGGCCAATGACAAGCATCCGCGTGGACTCGCCAACGGTTCGGATCAGGTCGGCCGAAACTACATGCGCCACAACCAGTCGGTGCTGATGGCGCTCTCGCGCGAGCCCAATGAGACCGTGTTCCAGAAGACGCTCGCCGTCAGTGACTTTTACTTTCGTGCCGACGACTGGGAATATCCGCTGGGCCTGATCCAGATGACCGGCAAATCGCATGCCGACACGATCCGCGGGGAGGCGCTGCCTAGCTGGCTGGAATGGCTGCCGAAGATGCCGTTCGAGCAAATGGCGCGCCATTCTCTGGATTTCTGGCTGTCCAGTGAGGATCTGCCCCGGCCGGAAAACCGCATCCGTTACCAGGGCGATCGTGTGATTCTGGACCAGACCGACAACAATATGGAAGCGCACCGGCACCTGAAGAAAAAACTCGAAGCCCTGCTGGACGCGGCCGAAGCGCATCCACATCTGATCGAGCGCAAACTGTATCTGGGCAAGGACATCCCGGTCGGCGGCACCGCGCATCAGGCCGGCACTGCGCGCTTCGGCACCGATCCAAAAACTTCGGTGCTCGATCTGAACTGCAAGGCACACGAACTGGATAACCTGTATATCACTGACGCCAGTTTCTTCCCCTCGATCAGCGCGGTGAATCCGACCTTGACCATCATCGCCAACGCCCTGCGCGTCGCCGACCATCTCAAGCAGCGCCTCGGGGCGTAACGGCTGATATCAAGGAGTTCGAAATGCATTGGCTGGATCTTTATGCCATTCCCATCATCATCAGGATTTTCCTGGTGGTGCTTTTCCCGTTCAGCGCGCTCGACAAGATTCTCGACTGGAAAGATGCACTGCAGCAGGCGAATTCGAGTTTCCTTCCAGGCGGTCCGGTATTGTTGGTGCTGAGCACTATTATCGAACTGGTCGCGCCATTTTGTGTAGTATTCGGCTGGCACGACCGGATCGCTGCATTCTTGCTGGCGGGGTTCTGTGTCGTGACTGCGCTGCTGTATCACAACTTCTGGCACTATCCGGATTTTTGGCGCAAGGGCGACAGCCAGGCGCGCAGTCACTTCTGGGATTTTCTGAAGAATTTCGGACTGGCCGGTGGCCTGCTGCTCATCACCTTCGCCACGAACCTCGCACCCATCGGATACGTGGTGACACACCCCATCTCCTCGACACCGGTATATACGATGCCAACAACGGCAAATCATTCAACAAACTGCGAATCAACAGGTGCTGCATGCCAGCCGTGACACCGACGAATTCGACTAGTACCGCGCACAAAGACAAGCCAGAACTCCAATACTGGCACTTGTGGACCGACGAACACGGCACAAGCCGTCAGACGCGCTGCGTGCTCACTGCGTTCAAACGGCAGAGCATGGGTGGCGCAGCGCCGCAGTGGAACGACCGTCCCGACGCGACTTCGGGCAAGGTACTGTTTTCGGTATTACCGGCAGGCTGGACCGGCGACTGGCACGAAAACCCTAAACCGCAGTGGATTGTGCCGCTCTCGGGCCGCTGGTTCGTCGAGAGCATGGACGGTACCCGCGTGGAACTGGGCGTGGGTGAGATTTCCTTCGGTGGCGATCAGGGCTGCACGGCAGATGCGCAGGGCCGCAAGGGTCATCGCTCCGGCACGCTTGGCGACCAGCCGGCCGTCTTGATGACCGTGCAACTGGAGACAGCGCCGGAGCGTTGCACTCCGTGCTGTTTCAAATAGTTCACGAAGCTAATCGGCATGGACACCTATGAAATTATTGATCCGCGCTTCCGGCGCTACGTGCTGCCGAACGCGCCGCTGGAAAAACTCGCCGAAGGTTTCCGCTGGCTGGAAGGGCCGGTGTGGTTCGGCGATCAAGACTGTCTGCTGTTCAGCGAACTGCCCAACAACCGCGTGATGCGCTGGACGGAATCCGGAGGCGTGTCGCTGTTCCGGCAGCCGTCCGATTTCGAGAACGGCCACACGCGTGACCGTGAGGGACGGCTCATCTCCTGCTGTCACCGCAGTCGCTGCATCACGCGCACCGAATTGGACGGCCGGATTACCGTGCTGGCGGACCGCTTCGAAGGCCGGCGGTTGAACTCGCCCAATGATGTGGTCGTAAAATCCGATGGCAGCATTTGGTTTACCGACCCGCCCTATGGCATCCAGACTGATTACGAAGGCGGCAAGCAGGATTCCGAATTGCCGGCCAACGTATATCGCCTGGACCCGGCGAACGGCGCGCTCAGCTTGGTCGCCGGCGATTTCGACGGACCCAACGGCCTGTGTTTTTCTCCGGACGAAACGCGCCTGTACATCGCCGAAAGCGGCCTGCAATTTGCGCCGGAGCCGGTGCAGGAAATCCGCGTGTTCGAGGTATCCGGCGCACGCCTGTCAAACGGCCGCACTTTCCACAAGATACAGCCCGGATTTGCCGACGGCATGCGCTGCGATGAAGATGGCAACGTCTGGAGCAGCGCTGCGGATGGCGTACACTGCATCCATCCCTCCGGCGACTTGCTCGGCAAGATCAAGGTTCCTTGCACCGTTGCAAATCTAACCTTCGGCGGCCGCAACCGCAGCCGCTTGTTCATCTGCGCCTCACATACGCTCTACGCCATATATACCAACCAGCGCGGTGCGCAACGTCCATGAATCAACAAAGCGGCGTCTTGCGATTGCTTCGCGTCAACCGCACCGTTTCGGATCTGGCGAAGGCTGCCGTGTTTTATACCGGCGCACTGGATTTCAAGCAAAAATCCGCAACGGCCATCGCCGATCCCGCCTGGGCTGAATTGATGGGTATCCCGGGGGCGCGTGCGCGTTCAGTCATCCTGCAACTGGGAAACCAGGAACTGGAACTGCTCGCCTTCGACACGCCGGGCCGGCCTTATCCGCCGGACAGCCGTGCGACTGATCTATGGTTTCAGCATATTGCGGTCGTGGTCAGCGACATGGACGCGGCGTATGCGCAGCTGAATTATTATCCGCTCACAACCATTACCGAAGGTGGTCCGCAGCATCTGCCGCCCAATACCGGTTCGGTGACCGCTTTCAAATTCCGTGATCCGGAAGGCCATCCAGTGGAATTGATCCACTTTCCGTCCGGAACCGGAAACCCGATCTGGCAGCAACGCTCTTCGCCGTTGTTCCTCGGCATTGATCATTCGGCAATCGCTGTTGCCGATATGGAAAAATCCATTGATTTCTACACGCATCTGCTCGGCTTCAATCTCGCGTCACGCTCGCTCAACACGGGTCTGGGACAAACCCGGCTGGACTGCGCGCCTCAGGTACAGGTGAATGTGATCGCACTTCACCCGCAAATTCAGGGTACGCCGCACGTGGAATTGCTCGGCTACGAACGGCCAACCGGTCGCGCCATTCCGGTGGACATTAAATCCAACGATATAGTCGCCGACCGGCTGGTTCTGCAGGTGAGTGACCTGCCGGAATTGATGGCGCGATTGGAGGCAGAAAATACGGAACTCATCTCGCAGGGTATCGTGAAATTGCGCGATGGGCAGCGTGCGGCATTGATAAAGGATCCGACTGATCACATGCTGCTGTTGATGGAGCCGGACGACTCATGAACACGCATCAACAACAGGTTACTGGGCAAAACCCGCCTCACATTGTCATCCTTGGCGCCGGCTTCGGCGGCCTGAGCTGTGCCAAAGCCTTGCGTCGTGCGCATGCACGCATCACGATCATAGACCAGCGTAATTTTCATCTGTTCCAGCCCCTGCTGTATCAAGTGGCCACGGCCGCACTGTCACCGGCTGACATCGCCATGCCGATCCGCCGCATTCTGCACCGCCAGAGTAATATCGAAGTCGTGCTCGGGCGTGTCGAAGCTATTGACCGCCAGACGCGCTGTGTTCGCGTTACCGGAATTGACCGGCTCATTCGGTATGATTATCTGGTGGTGGCCACCGGCGCACGCCATGCCTATTTCGGTCACGACGACTGGGAGCCGTTCGCGCCCGGCCTGAAAACCATCGAGGATGCCACCGCCATCCGGCATCGGGTTCTGGATGCGTTTGAGAGAGCCGAGGTGACAGAGGACGACGAGGAGCGTCGCCGGCTGCTGAGCTTCGTAGTCATCGGCGGCGGACCGACCGGAGTGGAAATGGCCGGCGCCATCGCGGAACTCGCCCGGACCGAACTGGCGATGAAGTATCGAAGGTTATATGGACAACACGTCCGGGTCATTCTGGTGGAAGCCGCCCCGCGGCTGTTGTCCGCCTTTCCAGAATCGCTCGTAGTAAAAGCACACCGATCGCTTGAACGCCTGGGCGTCGAAGTACTTACCGGCACTCCCGTCGAACACTGTGATGCGGACGGTATCAATGCGGCGGATCGGCGCATTGAGGCGCGCGCGCTCATCTGGGCGGCGGGCGTCGCCGCCTCGGCCGCGGCGACATGGCTGGGCGTTGAGGCGGACAAGGCAGGCCGGGTATGCGTCGAACCGGATCTGTCATTGCCCGGTGACGCGAATATATTCGTTATTGGTGATACCGCGCGCGTGACCAATCCCGATGGCAAACTGGTACCTGGCATCGCGCCGCCCGCCAAGCAGGAAGGCGACTATGTTGGCAGGCTGCTGACACGCCGTCTTACCGGACAGCCTGCACCGCCCGCGTTCCGCTATCGCAATTACGGCAACCTCGCCACCATCGGCCGCAAGTCGGCGATCGTGGACTTCGGCTGGCTGCGCCTGAGCGGTCTTCTGGGCTGGTGGACCTGGGGTGCCGCGCATATCTTCTTCCTGATCGGTTTCCGCAATCGCGTGATGGTGGCGCTGTCCTGGTTATGGGCCTATCTCACCTCCGAGTACGGCGCCCGGCTTATCACCGGCAGCGGCCGGGAACGATAACAGAATTACCGTTATCATTTAGTCTGTTTACTCTGGCTGACAGGTCATGAAATACAAAGACTATTACAGCACGCTCGGCGTGGAACGCAGCGCCAGCGACGAGCAGATCAAGAAAGCGTATCGCAAGCTCGCGCGCAAATATCATCCGGATGTTTCCAAGGAATCCGGTGCCACGGAAAAATTCAAGGACATCGCCGAAGCGTATCAGACGCTCAAGGACCCGGAGAAGCGCGCAGCTTACGATCAACTGGGCAAACCGCAGCCCGGGCAGGACTTCAAGCCACCGCCGGACTGGCAGCAGCGTTACAGCGACACGCCGTTCTCGTTTGAGGACATGGATCTGTCTGATCTCTTCGCCGGTCTGCGGGGCGGCCACTTTCGCACCGGCAGGGGCGGCAACATGGCGATGGCCGGACAGGATTATGAAGTGTCGGTGCCCATCAGTCTCGAAGACGCGTACCACGGTACGGAAGTGAACCTTGACCTGAATCTGCCGGAATACGACGCGCAGGGTATACCGCACCGCACACCGCATGTGTTCAAGGCACGCATCCCCAAGGGCGCCACGGACGGGCAACGGCTGCGCATACCGGGCAAGGGCGGTAAAGGTTTCAACGGCGGCCGCGACGGTGACTTGTATCTCAACATCAGCTTGCGGCCACACCCGCTATTCCGCGTGAACGGCCACGATCTGTATCTGGATTTGCCACTTGCACCCTGGGAAGCGGTGCTCGGCGCCAGCGTCGAGGTACCGACGCTGGGCGGCACGGTTCGGCTCAAGATTCCGCCCGGAACCCAGGCGGGCCAGCAATTGCGTTTGCCGAAGCGCGGGTTGCCGAAGCCTCGTTCCGGCGAAGGCGATCTGTTTGCCATCGTGCAGATCGTGGTACCCGAGAGCGCGAACGAACAAGAGCGCGCACTATTCAAGCAGCTTGGTGAATACTCGCGATTCAATCCACGCGCACATTATCAACAGGAGGTGAGAAATGAGAGTCGAACTCACTGAAGTGCTCTGGCTGGATGAGCATCACGAATTATCACTGCGGGAGCTTGCCGAGCTTTCCGGATTGCCGGAAACAGAACTCCGGGAACTGGTGGACTGCGGCGCCATCACACCGCTGACACCGGAAGCCCCAGCCTGGACCTTCGGTGCTGATTGCGTAGTGGCAGCCAGAACGGCTGCGCGTCTGCGCCGCGACTTCGATCTGGACAGCCAAGGACTGGCTTTAGCCCTGACTCTGATTGAGCATGTAAACGCGCTTGAAGCGCGTTTGCGCCGGCTTGATGCGCAACTGCCACACCGAATCGGTTAAACATGCGTTAATGCCGTGGCGTGCCTAACAAAATGTGCATTGGTGACATATCTGCCAGCGTACAAGCGCCATTTTCATGTATAAAAAGCGGTATCTCAGCAACACATGCTATTCACTTTGGTAATTTTGCACGTCGTTTTGAAGAAAAAACCCACCTGCTGGCTCTTCAATATCAATGTGTGCCAGCGCACTGAACGGTGCCAAAATTTCGATTATCTTTATTTTCCCACCGCAGCCTCAGAAGTTTTTGGCTACACCACGCACAGTGTGACGTACGACCCCGGGGCCGGTTTTCAGCAGCCATTTACGGACTTGAGCAGAGCCTGCTCGTGATCATGATCAAAGATGTCCATTCCAGGTTACAGCTTGTCGGAGGAGCACTGGATGGTTCGCAGGTCTGCTATGCATATAGGTCCAGGGTGGGCCTCTGCCGACCCATTTGGTGCGATGCACCTGACCCATGGCCTTTTCATACGATAGCTGAAGATGCGACTTCCAGTTTTCTCCATTTTTCAATCGGTTAAGCTTATTAAAAAATACGTTACTTGCCACCTATCTGTTCATTGCTGTGTTGGAAAGTCCGGGCTCTTCATCTTGAGACAACGCACGAAGCAATACACCGTGCTCCTTGATGAGGTTATCAGTTCATTTCAACACCTACTGATCTGGAAATTGACGTGAAACTCACCTATCTTTAAATAAGATGTAATGGATCTCGGCACCGAATAAGGCTGGTTGATATGAGACACCGCAACTGCAAACATAGTCATCCTCTGTATTGTTGGATGAAATCGTCAGCGCCTGCCGTGCGGCAGCTGCGACGGTGGCTGGTGAAGTTTCCGGTCAGAGTATTTGGATTATCAATAACATTGCTGATGCTCGGCGCCTGCAGCACCGCAACGCATTTGAGTTTTCTCGACCCGCAGGGTCCGATCGCCGCCGCCCAGAGTTGGCATTTTTACTGGGTGCTCGGGATCATGGCGGTGCTGGTGGCGGGGCCGATCTTCCTGCTGCTGCCTTTTTTTGCCTGGCGTTACCGGTACGGCAACAAATCGGCCCGGTACACGCCGAAATGGAAGTTTTCGCGACTATTGGAAATCATGTCCTGGAGCGGCCCGATTGTCATCGTGGCGGTGCTGGCCTTTTTTGTCTGGCGTGATTCCCACAGGCTGGATCCCTACAAACCGCTGGCTTCCGATCAGGCGCCGTTGCGCGTGCAGGTGATCGGCTACGACTGGAAATGGCTATTCATATACCCCGACCAGGGCATCGCCAGCATCGGCATGCTGGCCCTGCCGGTGGGGCGCCCGGTGACGATGCACCTGACTTCGGCCACGGTGATGCAGTCGTTTTTCATTCCGGCGCTGGGTAGTCAGATCTACGCCATGGGAGGCATGGTCACGCAACTCAATCTGCAAGCAACCAGACCCGGACGCTCACTGGGTGAAAACACCATGTACAACGGCAACGGCTTCCACCAAGAGCAGTTTGCCGCCGTCGCGATGTCACCGGCCCAGTTCAAGACATGGGTGAGCGAGGTGCGCGCGAATGGTATTCCCTTTAATGCGCAAACCTTAAGGATTATCTCGCAACGCGCGACGCGCAGCGATTTGATTGCTGCCCTGCCGAGCGACAAGTCCATGGATGGCAATGTCTATTTCAGCGGCGTAACGCCCGCCCTGTTTCCTGCGATCGTCAGGGCAACCAAGGACGGTACGCTAGTGGCGCTGGGTCGGGCTTCACAGGTCAACACGAAAACACCGGCGTCCGCAGCCCGGATTTCTGCTGCATTGGTCACAGAAAAAAAACAATGAGTGCCACCGCCATCTTTCAGCATCCGCTGGGACGTCTTGGTCTGGATTCGCTGCCGTTCTGGAAGATGCTGCAGCATCCCACCGAAGCGAATCTGATCAACGGCAGCATCGGTGGCTTCGCTGCCTGCCTGGTCGTGGTCGGAGCTGTGGTCACCTTCGCGCTGATCACCAAATATGGCAAATGGCGGGTGCTGTGGTCGGAATGGCTGACCAGCACCGATCACAAGAAGATCGGCATCATGTATGTGGTGCTGGCTCTGGTGATGCTGGCGCGGGCGCTGATCGAGGCGGTACTGATGCGCGCCCAACAGGCGTTTGGTTTGGGTGGCGGCTTTCTGTCGCCGGATCATTTTGCACAACTGTTCAGCACCCACGGCACGATCATGATTTTCTTCATGGCGAT
>JBOIBC010000017.1:0-12028 GCA_050739295.1 Gammaproteobacteria bacterium | reverse complement strand
GAATTACCGGTCTGTATACGGAATCCCGGTCCTTTCGCAGTAATACAAGGGAATTTCCCCAGTCCGCTGTTGTCAATGTCCCGACGCGCCGCTATTGTGGCGCCCGTTTCGAAATATCAGGAAAACGCCTCCATGCAGTCCACACTCCGAAAGCACCTGATCACGCTTGCCGTCCAGATGGCCTTGACCGTGAGCCTCGTTCCGGCAACGGCCTTGGCCGAGACTCCCGATGTCAGCCAGCCGGTGGAGCTGGGCAAGATTGCCGTCACCGGTAGCGCGGTATCTGTGCCCAAGCCCACCTCCGTCAAGCCAATCGGACCGATCCAGATCATCAGCCGGCAGCAGATCAAGGCCAGTGGCCTGACTTCCGTGGGCGATATCCTCGCGCGCTTGACCATCATGGGCTCGGGCACCAACACCGCATTCAACTTCGGCGCCAACGGCGAAACCTGCATCAATCTGCGCAACCTGGGTTGCGACCGGGTACTGGTGCTAGTGAACGGCCGGCGCTGGCCGGCGCTGATCACCGGCGAGGTGGACATGAACACCATCCCGCTCGCGGTCGTGGACCACATCGAGGTGCTGAAATCCGGTGCTTCGGCGCAATACGGCTCCGGCGCCATGGCCGGCGTGGTAAACATCGTCACCAAGAGCGACTTCAACGGTAGCGAGGCCAGCGCCTATTTTGGTGAATATGTCGAAGGCGGCGAGCGCGACGGCCAGACGCAGATGTACGAATTCACCCACGGCATGACGGACGCCAACAGCAGCTTCGTATTCAACGCGTCCTACACGGATCAACGGCCCATCGTGGGCGGCGACCGCGCCATCACTGCGTTTCCAAGTTTTGGCACCGGTGTTTCCCGTGGCAGCTCGGTCACTTCTCAGGGGAGATTCATTTTCATTGACCCCAATACCAACCAGAGAGAAGATCTGACAGTCATCACGGGAACACCCGGCACTTCACCCGCGGATTTCAGGCCGTTCAATCCGGCGACCGATCTGTATAACTACGCGACCATCAATTATCTGCTCACACCTTCCAAGCGCACCGGCCTGTATGTGCAGGGCAGTTATGATTTCAATGACAACATCGGCGGCCATTACACCGCGCTTTACAATGACAGGCGCTCTGAACAGCAGGAAGGTCCGGCGGAATTTTCCATCGGCTCACAGGGCGCGAATCCCATCAGCGTGTCCGCGACCAACCCTTACAACCCGTTTGGGTTTGATCTCACCGCCACCGGCGCGAGTCCCAATCTCTTGCTGCTGGCTTACCAGCCGGTGGAGATAGGGCCACGCCTCATCAATGAAGATTCGCAAACCTTTTATTTCGATGGCGGGCTCGATGGCAGCTTTGAGCTGGCGGCGCATCCTTTCACCTGGTCGGTGAACGCCATCGTGAACCGCAACACCATGACGACCCTGGACGGGCCGGAACTGAATCTGGTGAACGTGGCCAACGCACTCGGCCCGGTATCCAACTGTGGCCCCGGCACTGCCAATCCATCGTGTGTACCGCTGAATCTGTTCAGTGGACAATACAATGGCGGCAGCATCACGCCGGCCATGGCCAACTACATCACCTACACCGCGCAGCAATATCTGGAAACCAACCAGCATGACTATACCGCGAATATTTCCACGCCACTGGTACAGCTGCCTGCGGGACCTTTACAGGCTACCTTAGGTTATGAATATCTGAACGAGACCGGTCTGGATCAGCCGGACGCACTTGCGGCCGTCGGCGAAAGCAGCGCCGGCACGAACCCGCCGATCAGCGGCGGTTATCATGCCAATGCTGGTTCGCTGGCATTGAGTGTGCCGATTCTCGCCAATGTACCGCTGGCTAAATTGCTCAGCCTCGATGCTGTCACGCGTCATTCCAATTACAGCAGTTTTGGTTCCATCAACAGCAACCTGGCAGCCTTGCACTGGTTTGTGAACGATCAGGTAGCGTTACGCGCCAGTTGGTCTCAGGATTTCAATGCGCCGAGCATGGCGGACTTGTTCACCGCCAGTGTTGCCGGAACAGCCAGTGTGGCGGATCCGTGCAGCAATTATCAAAGCAAAGGCGGCACCATCGCGGCAAATTGCATGGTTGCGGGCGTACCGATAAGCTATACGCAAGTGAATCCTGACGTGCCCAGCACCTCCGGCCGCAATCCCAACTTGCAGCCGGAAACTTCCACGTCACGCACTCTGGGCGCCACAGTCACGCCCTGGCAGGAATTGCCGCTGAGTTTCAATGTGGATTATTTCAAGATCGAGGTGAATAACGCCATCGGCAGCCTCAATCCGCAGAATGTCCTGAATGGTTGTTATATCAGTAGTTTGCCAAATTATTGTGGTTTCATCAGCCGCAATGCCTCGGGCGCCATATCCAATCTGCAAAATGGCGACTTTAATCTTGGCACGCTGTTGACGGAAGGCGTGGATTTTGGCACGCGATATAGCTTGCAGACCCAGCGCAGCGGCACGTTTGATTTCAACTGGCAGGTCACCTGGGTGAAGCTCTTCACCCAGACCCAGCCGAACCAGGCTGATCCTTCCGCACCCATCATTACGCAACTGGCGGGTACGGAGACCGGCCGGCCGAAGGGCGGTTATCCAAAATTCAAGTCGAAACTGGATGCCCGATGGACCTATGGTTCCTGGCAGACGTTATGGAGCGTGCATTACATCAGTGATCTGATCGAATTCTGCAGCGACCGCTTCGACGGCACGCCCCAGAGCCTGACCAACCTCGGCCTGTGCACGTACCCAAACTACACGAACAACGCACTCTCACAAAACAAGATGGGTGCGGCAACCTATCATGACGTGCAAGTGAAATATGCGTTCGCGGACAACAAGACCACACTGACCATCGGCATACTCAACGTGTTCGACAAACAGCCGCCGGTGTCACATTCCATCGGCAGCTTCGATCCCACGGTGTACCCGATTCCGGGACGGTTTCCGTATGTGAGTTTGTCTCACAGTTTTTGATGATTGAAGGACCTCTTCCCAACACGTGGGATAACGTGATAAGCGCAGCGTAAGATTCTTGCAGGAGTTCATTTCTTTACATACCTTCTCTCCTTGTGGGATGAGGGGGAGATATTTTTACGGGTCGTGGCCGTACACGCCCAACATACCACCATACTGCGACATACTTTTGTCACGGCTCACCGCGGCATCTTCAATTCGAATCGAGTATGAATCACATCGCCCATATTTCTGTTTTGCACGCCGTGCTTGCCGGAGCTGTCCTGGCCATCAGCATCGCCGCACCGCCGGGGCCTGTGATGACCATCATGGCGAACGCGTCCATGCGCGGACGCGTGAAAGAATCGCTGATAACCGCCTGCGGCGCCATCACCGGCGACATAATGTGGCTGGCGTTGGCTATCTTTGGCGCGGTAACGTTCCTCAATCGGCGCCCGCAGGTAGTGGGTGCGTTGGGTCTTGCCGGCGCGCTGCTGCTCATGTGGATGGCCTGGAGCACCTGGCGTGCGGCACACACCGGCCTGCATGCCGGCAACACACAGGGCTCCTGGAAAATCGGATTTTTAACGGTGCTCACCAGCCCGTTTTCACTCGCCTGGTGGCTCGCCAACGGCACGCTGCTCTATACCGTCTGGGGCTGGCCGGGTATTGCGGCGTTTTTCATTACCGGCAGTCTGTACGCGGTTGGATTTACCTACGCGTTTTGCTGGGTAGGCAAGAAAGCGGTCTCGGCCATCGCATGGGTCGCGTATGCGAGCGTGGCAGTGTTAGCGGGCTTCGGTTTGTATGTTGGCTGGACCAGCTTGCGCCTGTTGCATGGTTGACGGTTTGACACGGGTTTGTTCCGCAAGTTTTCAGGCGTAAGCTGGCATACATGGAAGAATTGTCCATCATCCTCAATTCTGTACTGACCTGTCCGCACTGTGGCCATCAGACTGAAGCGCGTATGCCTGTTGATGCCTGCCAATTCTTCTACGAATGTTCGCACTGCCACACGCTGTTGAAACCGAAAGCCGGTGATTGCTGCGTGTTCTGCTCTTACGGCTCGGTGCCGTGTCCGCCGAAACAAAAAGAGTACGATAAGAATTGTTGTTGAGGAAGACACACATGGGTTGGGCTGAGTAAAACGAAGCCCAACAATAGGAAAATGTTGGGGTTCACTGCGTTCACCGCCAACCTACGCGGCTAAAATCTGAACACCAGGAAATACATTAGCAGTGTGTTGACCGCGAGCAGGATCAGGCCCGTGGGTATCTGCACCTTGACTACGCCGTTCTTGTCCGGCAATTCCAGCAGCGCCGCCGGCACGATGTTGAAGTTGGCGGCCATGGGCGTCATGAGGGTGCCGCAGTAGCCGGAGAGCATGCCGATAGCGCCCATGATGGCGGGATCGCCGCCGAGTTTGTGCACAATCAGCGGCAGGCCGATACCGGCAACCATCACCGGGAAGGCGGCGAACGCATTACCCATGATCATGGTGAACAACGCCATACCTACGGTGAAGGCCACGATCACAAGGAACGTGGCATCCGCGGGAATGAAGTGTGTCACACCTTCAGAAACCACCTGACCGACACCGGCAGCGGCGAACAGCGCGCCCAGCGCGGCGAGCAATTGTGGTAATACCACTACGGTGCCAACCGCCGTGAACAGACGTCTACCTTCGTGTAACGACGTGATAAAACGTTGACGGAAGAGCCAGAGCGCAACCACCAGCGCCACGATCACCGAAAGCCCCAACGAAATCAGCGTGGCATCTTTCGCTCCCGCCAGAGGCTTGCCCACGATGATTATTTTTGGCAACACCAACGTGCCAAGAAATGTCACGAAGGGAATGCACAGGGCCGGGACGAAGAGTTTGTTGCGCAGCCACGCAGCACTTTGCCGGCGTTCAGATTCCGGGGCAGTGTCCACCTTGCTGTAGCCCAAGTCCTTCCAGCCGGTCACCAGCACCATGAGGATCACCAGACAGCCGGTTATGAAGGACGGTAGAACGGATCCGAACAGGAAAGTTATGCCGTAGATGCTCCAGAAGACTGTTTTACGCAGCCGCTTGGGATTCTTCCGGTCGGTGAATTCAAACAGTGCGACAGCGCAGAACAGCAAGCCCGCCAGAATGTAAATATATTCCAGACGTATCATGTATCGTTCCCGGTATCTTTTTGCATCGCCTGGTGGTTGGCGGCGAACTGTTTACGCAAGCGCCGGTCCAGCAGCAGCAGGCGTACCCCGTGGATGATGAATACGGCGATGGCCGTGGGGATTGCCCACAGGGCGATGTGCAGCGGCATCAGGTGCACGCCGTTCTCGTCCAGGAATCCCTTGATGAGCAGCACCGAGCCCATGGCAAGAAATATGTCTTCACCGAAGAATACGCCGATGTTGTCCACCGCTGCGGCATGTGCGAGGACCAGATAGCGGGTCTTGTCCGGCAGCTCACCAAAACGTGCTTCTGCTGCCGCTTCCGCCATGGGTGCGATCAACGGCCGCACCATCTGCGCCTGACCACCCAGCGACGTGAGCCCGATAGTCGCGGTCAACTGGCGGATGGCAAGATACAAAAGCAGTACACGGCCGGTGGTGGCGCCCCTGATACGGCTGATGAGATCTTGCGCACGTTCCTTCAAACCGCCGCGCTCCAGAAGACCGATCACAGGCAGTGTCAGCCAAACCAGGCTTATATAACGGTTCTCGGTGTAGGCGTGGCCGAAATCGCTGATGATGACGATGACATGCAGCCCGCCGGCGAAACCCGTGGCGATCCCCGCGACCGTCACGACCAGTAGCGCATTTACCCGCAACGCGAAACCAATGATGACGATGAGTACACCGATCAACGTGAGCAGGTGCATGCTGTCTTGCTCCCGGCTTTCGTGGAGAATGGCCGCGCCATTCTAGCTGTTCGGGGGCAGAGAATTACCCCTTTCCCTTGTCCAGCGTGCCGATTGCCGGGCGTGTGTTGCTCGGAACCGCTGTGCACTCTTGCTATGCTCGCCCGGTGCATGGGAGTATTGAACGGGCAACAAGCTTGGGGTCAATTCTAATCCGAGTGGGGGTTCAATATGGATGAGGTCGGGGCACCGGAGATCCAATTCTTTGCTCTGGAAACCCGTATCGGCCGACTGCGTTATCTGGCATATAGTATCGGCGTCGGCCTGCTGGTCATCCTGCCACTCATTATTGGGTTTTTGTTGCTGTTACACGGCTCGCCGGTTCTGGGCCGGGCGCTTCTTTTTATCGCTTATGTATTTTCAGTTGCGATGAGCATCATTATCGCGATCCGCCGTTTGCATGACGTGGATCACAGCGGTTGGTGGTGTTTATTCATGTTTGTGCCGCTCGCCAACCTGGCACTCGGTCTGTACCTGATATTCGCGCCCGGATCGTTTTCTGACAATCGCTTCGGCGACCCACCCCCACCGAATACCGGATGGGTGATTGCAGGTGCCTGGACTTACCCCGGTCTGATAGTCCTTGGCATCATCATTGCCATTCTTACGCCTTTATTTGGTTCGCATGCGGTAACAAACGAAATAACCCAGGGCATGCAGATCCTGCCGGGCGTTGAAAGTGAAATGCTCGTCTATTACAAAGCCAATGATGCATGGCCAACCAGCAGTGGTCAGATTGCCCTGCCTTCACTGCCGCCGCACGGCCAGTTACGTTCCATCAGCATTGAAAATGACGGCAGCATTCATATCATCTATGAACGGCCGCTACAGGTCAGCGGCCGCTCGCTCTTCATGACCCCGAATATAGGCAAGGATGGCAGCATCAATTGGGTATGCACCACAAACATCCCACATCAATTCCTGACCAAACAGATGGCCGCGCAATGCTGGCCCATGGTTGATTGAACCCGTCACCCGGGAAACACCCATGCACAAGACGGTGACGCTCAGACCCGGTGGCAAAATGTTCACCGTAACTGAAGGCGAGGAGATTCTGCCGGCCGCATACCGGCAGGGGGTGAATCTATCCCATGATTGCGGCAGCGGCAGTTGCGGTGCCTGTCGTGCCCGGCTGATTTCCGGCAAAGTACATTACCCCGGCGGTCCGCCACTGGGGCTAACGGCGCTGGACGTACGGCAGGGTGAGGTACTGTTGTGCCGCGCTGTGCCCCTGAGCGATCTCGAACTGGATGCACAGGAAATTCCCGCTGGCGCCAATTTTACAGTCAAGACCCTGCCTTGCCGCATCGCACGCATACAGCGGCTTAATCACGATGTGGAGGCGCTGTATCTTAAACTGCCGGCGGTGGAACAACTGACATTCCTGCCGGGTCACTATATAGATGTGCTACTGCCGGACGGCCACCGGCGCAGTTTCTCACTCGCCAATCCTCCTCATGATGCCGATTTGCTGGAATTGCACGTGCGTCACGTACCCGGTGGTCGGTTCACCACCGAAGTGTTTGAGAAATTACACGAGGGTGCGCTGTTGCAAATCCAGGGACCGTTGGGCACGTTTGTTTTGCACGAAAATTCCACCCGGCCGATCCTGATGTTGGCGGGCGGTGCGGGCTTCGCACCCTTCAAAGCCATGCTGCGGCATAGTTTCGAGCAGGGGCTGTCGCGCCGCATTGCACTTTACTGGGGCGCGCGTGCGCAGCACGATCTGTATGCTGATGCTCTGGTCAAGAAATGGGTGATATCACAACGGGATTTCAGCTATGTGCCGGTGTTGTCCGAAGCCTTGCCATCCGATCACTGGCCGGGACGCACCGGTTATGTGCACGAAGCGCTGCTGATAGATCACCCGGACCTGAGCGGCCATAACATCTACATCAGCGGACCGCCGCCGATGATAACAGCCGCCTGGAAGACATTTTCTGCCCACGGTGCTGATCCGCAACACATGTTTTCGGATCCCTTCGATTACGCGCCGGAAGTGCGTGCGGCGCTGGAAATGCATGGCGGAGCTGCCTGAATATCACCGATGCTTCGGGTATCATAAGCGCTCCCTTTCACGTGTAGGAGCGGCTTTAGCCGCGATGGTTGAGGATTGCGGCGTGGGCAGATTTACGCTTCTGCATTGCTGCATTTCCGCCTTTCAAGCCGGGCTTCCTGTCCGGCTTGAAAGCCCAGGGCATATATCCATGTATGTCCGTTCGCTGCTAACGCAGCTCACCCCTCGCGGTCATCGCCGCTCCCACAAAATGTGCTCCTGCGAAAGCAACCTGACGGTCCACGCAAGATGGAGAATCTCTTGGAATCCCTGAATCCTCTCGATTTTTACAACACCCACGATTTGCTGTCCGAAGAAGAACGGCTGGTGCATGACAGCGTGGCGCGCTTCGTGGACGAGAAGGTGCTGCCCATCATCGCCGAAGCCTTCGAGAAGGCGCGTTTCCCCAAGGAACTGATTCCCGAAATTGCTTCACTGGGGTTGTTGGGCAGCTCCATCCACGGTTACGACTGCGCGGGACTGAACAGCGTTGCCTACGGGCTCATCTGCCAGGAACTGGAGCGCGGCGATTCCGGCCTGCGCAGCTTCGTGTCGGTGCAATCGAGTCTGGTGATGTACCCGATCTTCAGCTACGGCTCCGAAGATCAGAAACAGCGCTGGCTTCCGGCCATGGCGAAAGGCAAAGCCATTGGCTGCTTCGGCTTGACCGAACCGCATGGTGGTTCGGATCCATCCAACATGAAAACCGTGGCGAAGAAGAAAGGCGGCGACTGGGTGCTGAACGGCGCCAAGATGTGGATCACCAACGGCACGATCGCCGACGTGGCGGTAGTATGGGCGCGGACCGACGACGGTATCCACGGTTTCCTGGTTGAAAAAGGCATGAAGGGTTTTGATGCCCCGGAAGTGCATCACAAGATGTCGCTGCGAGCGTCCGTGACCTCGGCGCTATATTTCGACAACGTGAAAATACCGGAAGCGAACGTGCTGCCGAAAGTCAAAGGCCTAAAGGGCCCATTATCCTGCCTGACACAGGCGCGCTACGGCATCACCTGGGGCGCCATCGGCGCGGCGCAGGCGTGTTTGAAAGAAGTGCTGGAATATACCAAGACCCGTGAACTCTTTGGCCGGCCGCTGAATCACAACCAGTTGGCGCAGCTGCGCATGGCCGAGATGGTGCGCAAAATCACTTCGGCGCAACTGCTGTCGCTGCAACTCGGCCGTCTCAAGGATGCCGGCAAGCTGCACCCAAGCCAGGTGTCGCTCGCCAAGTGGAACAACGTGCGCATGGCGCTCGACATCGCCCGCGACGCCCGTGATCTGTTGGGCGGGGCCGGCATCACCACCGAATTCTGTCCCATCCGCCATGCGCTCAATCTGGAATCCGTCATCACCTATGAAGGTACTGAGAGTGTGCACCAGCTGGTGATCGGTAAGGAAATCACGGGTGTGAATGCGTTCTGAATGACGGTTTCCATCTTTGTCCCCTCGCCCCTTGGGGGAGAGGCAGGGTGAGGGGTGATAAGTACTATGTGCTGATTACTGCGTGCTGCGTCTAAACAATGGTTCTATTTACACAGTACTCAGCACGCAGTACGTGGCACTTCAAACGACCTTAGTTGAAGGGCTGGTTCACAATTATCCGTACACTGAAGATGAGTACCACACCCACAACGTCCGGCATCGCCCGCACCGCCACGCGCGCCATCAATCGTGCGGAAGTTATTGACAACAACTTCATCGAGTTTGTGCAAGGCTGGCCGGAGCAAGCATCACGCGCTGATCTGAATGCGCCACTGCGTGCAGGTTTACCACTCACGGGCAGGGATTTCCTGGAACTGTTCGATTCCCAGATGCTGTCGCGGCATCAGGATATCGAGGCGCGCGCCATGCGTGCCCGCAACGAAGGCTTCTACACCATCGGCAGTTCCGGCCACGAGTGCAACGCTGTCGTCGGCCGTGTCACACGCCACACCGACATCGCCTTTCTGCATTACCGGAGCGGCGCTTTCATGCAAGAGCGCGCCCGCAAACTCGGTGTGGACATGGTGTATGACACCGCGCTGTCACACGCCGCATCCGGCGAGGATCCCATTAGCGGCGGCCGTCACAAAGTCTGGGGCTCGGTGCCTTTATGGGTGCTGCCGCAGACTTCCACCATCGCCAGCCATCTGCCGAAGGCGGTGGGTACGGCGGTGGCGATTGCAAAAGCGAAGCGCATTGGCGTTAAGCTGCCGATCCCTGAGGACAGCATCGTGGTCTGCAGTTTCGGGGACGCCAGCGCCAACCATTCAACAGCTTTGGGTGCTTTCAACGCGGCACAATGGACCGCATATCAGAAATTGCCCTGCCCGATCCTGTTCGTGTGCGAGGACAATGCCATCGGCATTTCGGTAAAGACACCGGAAGGCTGGGTGGAAGCGAACTTCAGGAACCGCGCGGGACTGCATTACCTTGCCGCGGACGGCCTCGATTTGGTGGATAGCTACGAGAAGGTCTTACAGGCGGTGGAGTATTGCCGCCGTAGCCGCAGCCCGGTGTTCCTGCACTTGAAGCTTGTGCGTCTCCTGGGTCACGCCGGCACGGACGCGGAAACCGAATACCGTACGCCACAGGAACTGGAATTCATCGAAGCCCGCGATCCGTTACTGATCTCGGCAGAGACGGCGCTGGAAAACGGCTTGCTGACGTCAACGGAATTGCTGAGGCGTTACGAAGCTGCACGCAAGCGTGTGCAGGACGCATCAAAGAAAGCCGCCCTACGCCCCAAGCTCACCAGCGCCGAACAGGTGATGGCGCCGCTCGCGCCGTATCACCCGGACAAGGTGAACCAGGAGGCCGCGCGCTTGCCGGCGGAGGCGGCGCGGATCAGCGCATTTGGTGGCGAAGATGCGCTGCCCGAGAAGCAGCCACCGCGCCATCTGTCCATCCAGATCAACCGCGCGTTGTTCGATCTCATGGCGAAGTATCCCGAGATGACCATATTTGGAGAGGACGTGGCCCGGAAAGGTGGCGTCTATACTGTTACCTCCGGTTTGTACCAAACCTTCAGAGGCCAGCGCGTGTTCAACACACTGCTGGACGAACAGACCATCCTCGGTATGGCCCAGGGTGCGGCCTATATGGGCCTGCTGCCATTCCCGGAAATCCAGTACCTCGCATATTTCCACAATGCCTGCGATCAGATTCGCGGCGAAGCGGCCTCGCTGCAATTCTTCTCCAATGCGCAATACGCCAACGGCATGGTGGTGCGTATTGCAGCCTTGGGTTATCAGAAAGGTTTCGGCGGCCACTTCCACAATGACAACAGCTTCACCGCGCTGCGTGACATCCCCGGCATCGTAGTGGCTTGTCCGTCCCGTGGCGACGACGCGGCCATGATGCTGCGCACCTGTGCCGCATTGGCGCGCGTGGACGGACGCGTGGTGGTGTATCTCGAACCCATCGCGCTTTACATGACAAAAGACTTGTACGAGCCGAAGGATCACGGCTGGGTATTCGAGTATCCGGCGCCGGACCGGGCCATCCCTTTGGGCGAAGGCCGCATCTATAACCCGAATGCAAAAGATCTGCTCATCGTCACCTTCGGCAACGGCGTGCCCATGTCGTTGCGGGTCGCGAAGAAACTGGAGTGGGAAACCGGCAAACACACACGCGTACTGGATGTGCGCTGGCTGAAGCCGCTCAACGGCGAATTGATTACAAAACACGCAAAGGAAATCGGTAAAGTACTGGTGGTGGACGAAGGCCGTCAGACCGGCGGCATTTCAGAAGAAATCTTCACCGCCATCGAGGAGCACGCCGGCCCAAGCATCCTCAAAAAGCGCGTGGTGGGCAAGGATTCCTACATCCCGTTAGCTACTGCGGCTAATCTGATGTTGGTTAGCGAAGCCAAGATTACAGCGGCGGCCAAAAGCATACTATGAAGGGTGCCGGCTTTCTTGATTTTATTGACCGGAGCAGTTTGTGCAGCTGGTCTGTACACTGATAGATTGCGGTTGATCAGGATTACTCATTGACCAGTACAAAGAGGTAGCAGCGATAAAGCAAGTTGAAGTCTGGTTAACTGACGAATTGACGGGGCGGGTTACCGCTCCGTTTTTTATGCGTGGAGCAAGGAGCCGATACC
>JBOIBC010000016.1:0-12044 GCA_050739295.1 Gammaproteobacteria bacterium | reverse complement strand
ACTCTATGGTCGCCTTCAATTCATATTTTGTTGCTTCAACCACCCGCGTGCAGCGATCACATCCCGCGCCATCTGCGCCTTGAGGGCTTCCAGATTCTCAAAGTTCGCTTCACCGCGCAGCTGGTGCAGCAGTTCCACATGTAAGCGCTGTCCGTACAGTTCACCAGCGAAGTTGAAGATGAACACTTCCAACATCACGCGCTGCCCCTTCACCGTCGGCCGCTTGCCCACGTAGGCGGCACCGTAATGTGAGGCACCTCCGATGCCATGCACCGCCGCTACGAAGATCCCATGCACCGGCGAGACGCGCCGTTTGAGAAAAATGTTGGCCGTGGGAAATCCCAGAGTGTGCCCGAGCCGATCGCCATACACTACCCTGCCGCTCATGGAAAATGGCAAACCCAGAAGTTGCGTTGCCAGTTCCAATTTACCGGCCGCCAGACATTCGCGGATGCGCGTGCTGCTCACGCGCTCACCTTCCAGAAGCAGGCTGGGCGTGGCGGCAACTTCGAATCCATAGTCCGCACCCGCCGCCTTGAGCATAGTGAAATCGCCAACACGCTCGTGCCCAAACCGAAAATCGTCTCCCACCACCAGATGATGTACGCCCAGGCCCCGGATCAGAACACGTTCGATGAACGTTTCCGCCGGCATTTCGGCCAGTGTTCGGTCGAAGCGCAGACACAGTAGCCGATCCATACCGCATTCGGCCAGCGCCTGCCATTTCTCGCGGAAGTTCATCAGCCGCGCAGGTGGCGAATCCGGCTTGAAATATTCCTGCGGCGTGGGCTCGAATACCACCACCGTTGACGGCAGCTTGCGCTCCCGAGCACGCGCTGCCAAGCCTTTAAGCACCTGCTGATGTCCACGATGCACGCCGTCATAATTGCCAATGGTGGCGACACATCCGTGGTAGCGCGCTCGCAGACTATCCAGACCGCGAATCAGCTCCATACCCACCCGCCATCATTATATATAAGGAGTGGCTCCATTCAGGTTGCCTGCATCCGACGCAGATGCCGAAACCGGAACCCGCCCAGAAACAGCACCAGAAAATATACGGCAACCGCCACGATAATCCACACAGCTAACCACAGTACTCGTTGCACAGCATCGCGCGCCAGCCACACATCCAGATTACTCAACAATCCCCACAGCAGGCCGGCCATCACGACATTGGCAATCAACACCCGTCGAAACAAGATACGCCAACCCGGGGCGGGTTGGTAAACACCAGCACGGCGCAGACCTCGATACAGCAGCCAGGCATTGATGAATGCCGCCAGTGAAGTGGACAGGGCAAGTCCTGCGTGTGGTGCCGCCAAACCCGACATTGCCCAGGGAATGGTAATCACAATGTTCAAGACAATGTTGGCGACTACAGATATCACTCCGATCTTGACCGGCGTACGCGTATCCTGGCGTGCATAAAAGCCCGGCGCGAACACCTTCACCAGCGTGAAGCCCATCAGGCCGGTGGCATACGCCATGAGACTCGCTTCGGCCATGCGCGAATCGTAGGCATTGAAACGCCCGTAGTGAAACAAAGTTACCAGCAGCGGCCCGGCCATGAAGAATAGGCCAACGGCCGCCGGGATCGCCACGACAGTCACAAGCCGCAATGCCCAATCCATCGTGGCAGAGAAACCGGCAGTGGATTTCGCTGCAAAGTGTTGCGCCAGATTCGGCAGGATCACCGTGCCCAGTGCAATGGAGAACACGCCCAGCGGAAATTCCATGAGCCGGTCCGAGTAATACAGCCAGCTCACGCTGCCAGTGGCCAGGAATGAGGCAATGATGGTGTCCACTACCAGATTGACTTGCGTCACGGACGAACCGAACAACGCCGGCAGCATGAGTTTCATGATGCGCCTGACCGCTTCGTGTCCGTCCGAGAGCTTCGGCCGTGGCAGCAATTTCAGGTGAAACAGAAACGGTATCTGGAACGCGAGTTGCACCACGCCGGCAACGAAGACGCCCCAGGCCAGCGCCATGCCCGGATTGGCAAGATGCGGCGCCAAAAACACCGCCGCCAGAATCAGAATGATATTCAGCAGTACCGGTGTGAAGGCCGGCACGCCGAACTTGCCATAGGTATTGAGTATGCCGCCGGCAAACGCCGTAAGTGAGATGAACAGCATGTACGGAAACGTGATCCGCACCATCGCTACGGTCAATTCGTATTTGCTTTCATGCACACTGAAACCGGGTGCAAAAATCCACACCAGCACCGGCGCGGCGATTACGCCGATGACCGTGATGACAATCAGCACCAACCCGAGGCTGCCCGCCACCCGATCCGCCAGCTCTTTCACCTCGTCATGCTTACGGGTGGTCTTGTATTCCGAGATCACCGGCACGAAGGCCAGGGAGAACGCACCCTCGCCGAAAGTGCGGCGCATGAAATTGGGAATCTTGAAGGCCACGAAGAAGGCATCCATGACCATGCCGGCGCCGAAATAGCGCGCCAGCACCATGTCCCTGGCGAAGCCCAGGATGCGCGAGATGAGGGTCATGCCTCCCACCAGGGAGGTGGCCTTGAACAGAGCGCGGGACATGAAGCTAGGATCCTGACACAGGGTATTCAAAGGCCCGCATGATACCGGCCTTGTCTATCCGCCGCCATGCGTGGAACGCTGAACGAGCTGGAAGATGCGGACTTTCGTTGCGAAAACATGGTCAAATCCGTATAGTACGCAGCCTTTCCAGCCGCTCCAGGGCGGCACAACCCGATGTTCCAGGAGTCTTACCTTGGCTAATACCAAGCAATCAAAGAAACGCGCCCGCCAGTCCGTGGCCCATCGCGAACACAATGCAGCCCTGCGTTCCATGGTACGCAGCTACATCAAGAAAGTGACGAAGCTCGCCGCCGAAGGCAAAAAGACCGAAGCCGAAGCCGCCTACAAGGAAGCCGTACCGGTGATTGACCGCATCGCCGACAAGGGTCTGATCCATCACAACAAGGCCGCGCGCCACAAAAGCCGCCTGAACGAACGCATCCGGGCCATCAAGGCCTGAGCACTGCATACTCAAAGCAAAGCGAAAAAGCCGGCAGCGCCGGCTTTTTTATTATCCACGGGCGTGCCATAGTCGGTACAGCCACCCATTTTGAAGGACACAAACATGAAAAGCGGCACTCTATTGGGCATCCTGCTGTGCATACTTCCGTTAGCCGGCATCGCGGCCGATACCGCCACGGTACCGGCGCCTCTGCGCACGGACATACTCCAGCTCATCAACATGACAGGCGGCGCCCACATGGGAATACTGATGGGCAATGCGCTGTCCCAGCAATTGATCAACAATCTCCAGGCTTCACATCCGGACATCTCACCCAAGGCATTCAGCATCATCAAGGATGAAACCGGCAAATTGCTGGCGGACCCCCACACCACGGACGAGCTCGTGCAAATGCTGGTGCCGATCTACGCAAAGTATTACAGCGACGAAGATGTGCGCCAGATGATCGCCTTTTACAAGACGCCGCTGGGGCAGAAAATCATCAGCAATAATTCCGCCATCGCCCAGGCCAGTATGCAAGATGGCGAACAATGGGGCAAAACCGTACTCGCGCCGGAGCTGATCAAGCGCATCAAGGCCCGCTTCGAACAGGAAGGCATCAAGCTCAATCAGCCGGGTGAAACGCCGAAGTAACCGGCGTCGCATTCCACTGAAATGTAAGTTGCGGGTGAGGCACGAGCCGAGCCCCAACCTATGCAAGAAAGATATTTTATCTAACGAACGTAGGTTGGGCTGAGCACAGCGATGCCCAACATTCGACATGGAACTGTTGGGGTTCGCTGTGCCTGTCCTGAGCTGCGCCGAAGCGCTCACCGCCAAACTACATGAGTAACTTGGTGAGGATTGCGTGTTCGGCTGCAGTCAGGCTCTCGTCATTACTCTTCGCAGATTGATAATGCGTCATTGCCTCTTGGTGTTTGCCGAGTTTGTCTAACGACTGACCCCAGGCAAGTTCCAGCGCACCCCAGCCAGGTGTGTACTTAGCGGCTTCAGCATATTTTTCGATGGCTTGCTTGTAGTTACCTTGCGCCGCCAGCGCATCGCCCCAATATTTCAGCGGATCGCACCAGTGCGGTCCGCGCTGGTTGGCCTGCTGGAATTTTTCGATAGCATCTTTGTAATCCCCATGCCGCAACAACGCCAAACCCCAGCTTTGATAAGCCATGGGCAATGACGGTGCGAGATCCACAGCAGCCTGATAATCCTGCTGTGCCCGCACCCAGTTGCCGCGATGATCGGCGACATCACCCTTGAAGCGGTAGCAATCCACAACGTGGCCGCCTTTCGCAATGGCCACATCAGCCTTCGAGTTTTGGTCAGATAACCCAAGGGCCAAACCCAGATAACATGTGGGTTGTGTCAGGAAGTTCGCCTGCTGGTCTGGATGTTGGGTGAGCAGCGTATCGCTTTCCTGCAAGGCCGTTGAGGCCTGTGCGTAGTCCTGCCGGTCGAACGCCATCAGCCCCTGCACGAACGCGGTCTCAGCCAACACATAAGGATCGCTGCCGGCGCCCGGCGAGGTCTGCAAAGTTAACGTTGCCTGTGTGTTCGCATGCATGCGTGCCAGCATCTCGGCATCGAGTGGCGCATCCAGGCCAAGCTGTGAGCCCTGGCCACCATGGGCGGCTTCATCGGCGAGAAGCTCCTGATGTACATCCGACAGGCCCATGCACAGGTAATCGGTAGCTAAATAATAAAGTATCGGCATGTGTGCTGCGAACCAGGAGCCGCGACGCGCTACCTTTTCCAGATGCAAGCCGGTCTGGTAGGCGGCTTCTTCCTGACCAAGTATTATTTGTGTACTTTGCAGGTTGCCGTAAGCAATCCAGAAATGCGGGTCGAGGTGTACGGCCTGTTCAAATTTATCTGCGGCTGAGGCGTTCTGGTTGAGTACAGCGAGCGCGTTCCCCCAGCCATTCAGCAGCCAGGGACGATCTTTGTCGGATGCTTTGGGATACACACTCTTGATGAGCGCAATCGCCTCCGGTACCCGTCCGTGCGTTATAAGATAAACCGAAAACAGATACGGTTCGGCTTGACCATAGACATATTCGGCAGCGGCGATGAGGAGCTTTGGCAAGTCCGCGGGGTTGCCGCTGAAGGTCCTGGCCGCAAAGTTGGTGCCGCGCACAGTCAGCACGATCTGGTTGCCCTGCTGTACCACGTCGCCGTTGATCTTGGTCTCATGACCGAGCCAGTTGTGCAGCGTACGGCTGATATCGCCCAGTGATACATGCACATCCGGTACTTGCAACTGGATGTTGTTGCTCCAGGCATCCTGCAATGCCTTGGCCGCCTGTGAGCTTTGCGATGCGGCCTGCAAAGCTTGCAACTGATCCAGGAATGCGCTCGCCACTACCGTGCCGCTGTTGCCTTCTGCGACAAACGACGGTGGCACCTGGAACTGGTTTACTACGACCGATTGGTCGGTGGCGGCTGAATACACCGCGTACACGATCACAACCAGTATCGCCAGCGCGATCACGCTCAGGACTGTTTGATATACAGTGCGGAAGCGGTCGTGCAGGCGCTGGGCACGTAACTGCTTGTGCTGCGCGCGCAGTGCCTGGCTCTGGAGTTTCAGGTTCTCTTCATGGAGTGCTTGGGTACGTTCCAAGTGCTCGCGCTGGACTCGGGACAAGGCGATCTGTTCGTCGAGGTACTTGGCCGCGCGCTCTGACATTTCTGGACTCTTGCCTGCAGCGTCCATAGCGAGAGACGCCGCAAACCCCTTGTCTTTGCCAGGCAGTTCGTCGTTCATGCTTAATCCCCATCGGCCGCATGGGCCGGAGCGTTAGGATACTCCCGGATCGTCCTGCACTGGGAGCACGATATCAGGTCGCAAGGCTTCCAGGTGCTGCATGATTTTCTGGCACAGTTCGCGGGTGCCCTCGCCGGCCAGTCCGGAAATCTGAAATACCGGTCCGGTCCATTGCAGCCCAGTTACGATGGCTTTGCAACGTGCCTCGCGTTCATCGCTGGGAAGGAGATCAATCTTGTTGAGTACCAGCCAGCGTTCACGCTGCGCCAGTTCCGGGTTGAATTTCCCCAGTTCGCCGATGATGGCTTTCGCGTCCTTGATGGGATCGCCGCTGCCCTCGTAAGGCGCAACATCAATCAGATGCAGCAGCAAACGCGTGCGTTGCAGATGCTTTAGAAATTGGATACCGAGTCCGGCACCTTCGGCCGCGCCTTCAATCAAGCCGGGAATATCCGCCATGACGAAACTTTGGTGTTCACCAACCGATACCACGCCGAGATTGGGATAAAGCGTAGTGAAAGGATAGTCCGCGACTTTCGGACGCGCTGCTGAGACCGTACGGATGAGTGTGGACTTGCCCGCATTGGGCAGGCCCAGCAGGCCGACATCCGCCAACACTTTGAGTTCCAGTCTCAATGTACGCCGCTCACCGGCTGTACCGGGCTTGGACTGACGCGGCGCGCGATTCACGCTGCTCTTGAAGCGTGCATTGCCCAGGCCGTGGAAACCACCCTGCGCGACACGCAGTCGCGCACTGGCTTTCACCAGATCTCCTAGAAGTTCCCGGGTGTCCACGTCGTACACCAAGGTACCAGCCGGAACCGGCACGATCAGATCCTCGCCACTCCTCCCGGTCATGTCGCTGCCCATGCCTTTGCCGCCGCGCTGGGCTTCAAACGTGCGCGTGGTGCGGAAATCCGCCAGCGTGTTGAGTCCGTCGCGTGCTTCCAGAACCACGCTGCCGCCGTCGCCGCCATCGCCGCCATCCGGGCCGCCGAAGGGAATGAATTTTTCGCGGCGGAAACTCACGGCGCCGTTACCGCCGTCGCCCGCGATGACCTTGATGGTGGCTTCGTCAACGAATTTCATTGCGTTCTACCTGTAGGAGCGGTCCCCAGACCGCGATTCGGGAATTATCGTGGCGAGTATCGCCGCTCCTACAATTAATTCACCTCACTGACAAAAAACCCCGGTCTCCCGGGGTTACATTCATTCGGATACTGGCGTGACGCCTATTTCGCTTCCGTCACCACACTCACAACACGGCGCTGCGGCCGACCCTTAAGATCGAATTTGATCTTGCCCGGCGCCTTGGCGAACAGCGTGTGGTCGCGACCCATGCCGACATTCACGCCGGCATGATATTGGGTTCCGCGCTGGCGAATGATGATATTGCCCGCGACTACCTGCTGGCCGCCGTAGAGTTTGACGCCGAGACGTTTCGATTCTGAGTCGCGGCCGTTACGAGTACTGCCGCCTGCTTTCTTGTGTGCCATGTTCGCTTAACCTCTGGATCTCAACCGGTTTGGATGCCGGTGATCTGGACTTCGGTATAGGACTGCTTGTGTCCCGCGCGGCGGCGGTAATTCTTGCGCCGGCGCATCTTGAATATGAAAATCTTGTCGTGGCGGCCCAAACCCTTGACGGTGCCGGTAACCTTGCCGCCCTTCACGAAGGGCGCACCCATTACGGGGGCCGCGTCGTCCCGGCCCACCAGCAGCACGCGGTCAAATTCCACCGCCGCGCCGGCCTCGGCCTCGAGTTTCTCGATGCGGATCAGGTCGCCTTCGCTCACCCGGTACTGCTTGCCACCGGTTTCAATCACCGCATACATTGGGAATCTCCAAAAAACGTCGTGGGAATGCCATCAAAGGGCGCGAATTCTAAGGCCTTACGGCTTGCGGGTCAAACCCGAGTCTGAAAACTCGCTGGGTCCGCCTTGACACCCCTCATGGCCACCCCTAGCATCGCCTCTCCTGCGGGTTTTTCTCACCGCGTTGCGAAATCCTCATGGTTGGAACCTCCACCTCCTTCAAGCCCGTCAGCCCTTTGCCGGAGCTGGGAACCCTGCGCCGCCTCATCGATGAGGATCTCCGCGCCACGGATCGCTTTATCCGCCAGGAGTTGCGCTCCGATGTGGTGCTCATCAATCAATTGAGTGAATACATCATCAATGGGGGCGGCAAACGCCTGCGCCCAATGCTGGTGCTGTTGGCGGCGCGTGCCTGCGGCATCAGCGACAGCCTGCACATCAATCTCGCTGCCATCATCGAATTCATCCACACCGCCACGCTGCTGCACGACGATGTGGTGGACGCTTCCGGCCTGCGGCGTGGCCGGCAAACCGCCAATACCATCTGGGGTAACGAAGCCAGTGTGTTGGTAGGTGATTTTCTCTATTCCCGCGCCTTTCAAATGATGGTGACGGTTAACGATATGCGCATCATGAACATCCTGGCGGATGCAACCAATTTAATTGCCGAGGGCGAAGTACTACAGCTCCTGAACTGCCACGATCCCGACACTACGGAAGCCCGGTATCTGGAGGTCATCCACCGCAAGACCGCGACCTTGTTTCAGGCCGGTGCGCGCTTGGGTGCGGTGATCACGCACAGGCCGGCGGCCGAGCAGGAAGCGCTTGCCGCCTACGGACTGCATCTGGGCAACGCATTCCAACTGATTGATGACACGCTGGATTACAGTGCCAATACCGCAGAGCTCGGCAAGAACCTGGGTGACGATCTTGCCGAAGGCAAACCGACGCTACCGCTGATCCAGGCCATGCGGAATGGCACTCCGGAAGAACGCCAATTGATTCGTGAGGCTATCGAAAAAGGCGGTCGCGAGCACATTGAAAGTATTCTGTCGATCATCAGGAATACCGGCGCACTGGATTACACCTACACCTGCGCCCAAAGGGAGCGTAAACGCGCGTTGACGGCACTCGATGTATTGCCAGACTCGGTTTACAGAACAGCACTCAGAGAACTGGCCGATTTCTCCGTGGAGCGACGGTTTTAAGGGTTTATTGGAAAAGTCTGTTTTATTGCCTGATAACGTAATTGCGCCGTCAGGGGCGTTGCTTTATAGTACGCGGCCTTTCGGGGTGTAGCTCAGCCTGGTAGAGCACTACGTTCGGGACGTAGGGGTCGCAGGTTCAAATCCTGTCACCCCGACCAACAAATTTACTGATTCTTCAAATCCCATAATCCTCAGCATTAGGACCTGCGACGCCAATTTATAACGGGGTCGCATGGTTCATTTTCAGGTTTGGCTTTCCCTGCCAAACCTGAAAATCCAGGGCGTGCTTACAGGCTACGCATCGTGCTTCGCCTGTAAGTCCAGGGCAGCCATCTATGGCTGCCCGTTCGCCGGCGCGAAGCAATGCTTCGCTTATTCCCGGCTCACCCTTGCACGCCCGCTCGCCGCAGTGCGGCGTGCCCTGTCACCCCGACCAAATACCGTATCTTCTCGCTCACAGAATCATCCATGGTGTGCTTAGCGGCAACTCGCAATCTTTCGAATCACCTACCTCGCCCTGTCACCTCAACCAAATCTGTGATTTCTTAATCTCGTTTGGCGTTCAAAGACATCCACTGAATCACCCGCCTTGCGCCTCACCATCACTCCTCGGACCTCACCTTGCTAGCGCGTCAGTTCCGTGAGCAAGCGGGTAATCTCTGCGCCGATGCGCCGCAGTTCAATGCGGTGGGTCTGGGTAAGTTTATCGAGCATGGTAATGCCTTGAGTGGTCAGTACGGCATGCACTTGTCTGTGATCAACCTGTGAGGCTTGGCGTTTCACCAGCCGTTGACGCACCAGGCGATTCACCAGTCCCACCGCACTGTTATGGCGGATGTGCAGGCGCCCGGCCAATTGGCTGATGGTCGGCGGCTCGCCTCCCGGAAACCCTCTGATGGCCAACAGTGCCTGGTGCTGTTGCGGTGTGAGCCCCAAGGACAGGGCAAGCTCCTCGCTGGTACGCAGGAACTTGCGCAAAGTCGAGCGAAACTCCGCCAGTGTCACGTAATCGGCATCACTGACCGGTAACGCATTCGGCTCAGCCATGCGTTTGGGGGCAACCTGTGGCATTTTTGTTGATTTATATCGCACTGCGATATATATTACCGCGCTTTTTTGTATTCCCGCAATTCATTTCCAACGACTGGAGAATCCATGTCGCGAGGCGCACCCATTGTTGCCCATTCACGACCGCTTGCCGCCGGTCCGGACGGCATTCGTCTGCTGCACATGTCTGTGTTGGCGGCGCTCATCGGCCTGGCGGCGGGCGTCACTGCATATATTTTGTATGGCTTGATTGCCGTTATCACCAACTTGGTGTACTTCCACCAGCTGTCGTTCAAACTGACGAACATCACCACCAACACACTTGGCTGGTGGGTGCTTATCGTTCCGGCTATCGGTGGACTCATCGTTGGCCTCATGGCCAAGTATGGCTCGGACAAGATCCGCGGCCACGGCATCCCCGAGGCCATGGAAGCAATAGTAGTGAACAAGAGCCGAATCAAACCGCGGGTGGCACTTCTCAAACCGGTTTCCGCCGCAATCGCCATCGGCACTGGTGGACCGTTCGGCGCGGAAGGCCCAATCATCATGACAGGCGGCGCGCTCGGTTCCATCGTCGGTCAGGTTCTACGCATGACCGCAGCAGAACGCAAAGTGCTGCTTGCCTGCGGCGCTGGCGCCGGCATGGCCGCGACATTTTCCACGCCCATTGCCGGCGTGATTTTCGCTATCGAATTACTTTTGTTTGAATTCCGCGCACGCTCCTTTATTCCGTTGGTAATCGCCACCACCATCGCAACCACAATTCATGTTCAGCTCATCAGTCCGGGCCCGATGTTCACAGTCGGTCATGTGAATTTTGACATCATCCATGGTCTGCCCTTTTACGTGGTACTGGGCGTGATCTGTGGCTACATGGCGGTAGCGATGAGCCGCGGGTTGTTCTGGATCGAGGACCTGTTCGAGAAGCTGCCGGTGAGCGAGATGTGGTGGCCGGCTATCGGCGCCGTGGGGCTCGGCGCCATCGGTTTCTTCGTGCCGCGCGTGCTGGGTGTCGGCTACGGTACCATTTCCGACATTCTCAACAATCATTTGACACTGGGATTGCTGCTGCTGATCCTGGTGTTCAAGAGTCTGGCGCTGCTGATCTCGCTCGGCTCTGGCACCTCCGGCGGTCTGCTGGCACCCATGTTCATGGGCGGCGCAGCACTGGGTGCGGCCTTCGCCATTATCGTGAACCATATTATTCCCGGCATACACCTCGATCCGGGTGCCTATGCTGTGGTTGGCATGGCGGCGGTATTCGCGGCGGCGGCACGCGCCACCTTCGCACTCATTATTTTTGCTTTCGAGATCACCCGCAATTACGAATCGGTACTGCCTTTAATGCTGGTCTGCGTGATCGCCAGCGGCATCGCGCAACTCTACATGAAAGAATCCATCATGACGGAAAAGCTGGCGCGCCGTGGATTGAAAATTCACATGGAATATGAAGTAGACGTGTTGCGCCAAGTGACGGTGGGTGAAGTCATGGACCGTAAACCCGTGGCGCTCAAGGCCGACATGCTGCTGTCCGAGCTGGTGGGCCGTATCGGCCGTCATGATCCCGCGGTGGTGCGTCACAACGGCTACCCGCTGCTGGATGCACAGGACAAACTGGTGGGCGTCATCACCCGCGGCGACATCTTTCGCGCGATAGAAAACAAGGTTGATGAAATCACTACGCTGTTGCAGGCCGGTAGTGCTCACCTGGAAGTGGCGTACCCAGACGAGAGTCTGCACGCCGCTGCCGAGAAAATGCTGCGCCGCAACGTCGGCCGCCTGCCGGTGGTGGACCCCAGAGAACCGGACAAGCTGATGGGCTATCTGGGTCGCACGCCGATTCTCAATGCGCGTCAGCGGCGCTTGACGGAGGAATCCGAAATCGAATCAGGCTGGCTGGACCGCACTCTGCGCAAGCAGCAAAAGCCGCAATCAGCCCGCTGATTCGCCACACGAAAATTGGGACAGGGCCCGTCGCCAACCTGGGGTACATCGCTCATGTCTGCTTTCAGGCTGACCGTGCCCGGATAGGCGCTGGTGATTTCCGCCGCGGCCCGGCCCAATTCTCCGTCAATGCGACCGCCAGCAGCAGGACTGGATACAAAATCGCGATTTTCATGGCCACTCCTTAATAGATAGTGTCGGAGACGGACAACAACAGCCGCTCAAGCGGCTGCCGGGCGCGGAGAAATCC
>JBOIBC010000015.1:0-12110 GCA_050739295.1 Gammaproteobacteria bacterium | reverse complement strand
CATCTGACGCTGCCGACCCACAGGGAACCTGACAGGAGATGCAGCCAGTCCACCCACACGGCGAAGGTGAAATCGCCGTGGTCGGCTGGGTGACCGGTTTCGCTGCGGGTCAGCGCGATTGCCGCCACGCCGATGAGCATAAGCCAGGCCGCCCAGGTGTGATCGCGATGTCGCGCGCTCCATGCCCAGCCGAACCACAGCAGCACCAGGGCCGGGATGCGGAACAACCAGATGTGACCGTAATGGGTAACCTTGAGCGCGAGCGGCAAAGCGGCAAACAGCTGTGCCCAGGATCCGCCGTCGAGTTCCAGTGTACGCGACACGAGAATTCCCAGGCTGCTCAGCGTGAGTAACGCGACGCCCAGGCCCAGCAAGCGCCACACTGCAGTTTCAAGCACACGGAAATCTGGATGCTTGGGAAGCACCGCGAGCCGGCAGGCGAGCAGTCCCACGGTCGCCACCACCATGAGGACATCGAAGGCCGTGAACGCGATATTGAGTGGCATAGCCGTACTCCCAGCTATTGCACGGTAAAAGGGAAGCGGCCAGCGGTGTGATGGCCGTCGCGGGCGATTACGCTCCAGTACACAAAGTACTGACCGGCCGGCAGCGATGCAGGCAGTGCGGTTTCCAGCAGCGTGTTGTCGGACGAAGATACTTGGCCATTGCCCTGGCTGACCTGCGATCCCACTGCATTTTTCACGATCAGGGTCGAGAACACCGGTTCGATTTCGCCGTCGAACCAGACCTTGACTGTTGCCGGAGATGTGCTGAGTGTGGATCCTACGTGCGGAGATGAGTTATCTGGAAAGGCATGCGGCCACACAAGTGGTGCTGCGAACAGCAGCGCGAAAACCACAAGCAAAAGATGGATTATTTTTAGCATATGGTATCTTCCTTAAATCAGTTGAAGATCGGCGCACCAATGCTATGCGGCGCGATGTCGTCAAGATAAAAATCAATGCCGAACAAAATCCCTACCGAGTTACCGGTACGGTGATTGATGGGAATCTGAAGTTCCAGGCCCCACTGGAAGTAACGGCCGAGCCAGATCACGCCCGGATTGATATAGCCGGTGGTCTGGCCGTGGCAGCCGTTGTTCAGGCAGGTTTGCATCGGGAACTCGATGATTGGAATCATGTTGTTGAACGGCGCCTTGAGTCCCACGTACTTCACAAAATTTTGCAGGTAGGGGATGCTGTATTGCAGCGAGAACGCCCAGTTGAGTGTGCGCGGTACGCCGGGCTGGGTGGGAAAGTCCAACCCGATCGCACCGGACACGGCGGCGGGCTTCAGCCAGTTGGGGGAAACACTCCCGAAGCCTTGACCGAAATCGAACTCGGGTGACCAGGTAGAATAATCACTGCCGATCGCGAGGCTGCCGGTATGCGCAATGGAATCCGTGATCGAAAATGATCCGATGGATTCTGACGCGTCGTTTTCGTAAGCCTGCCAGACGCCACCCACCGCGAAATTATCCCAGCCGTGGATTGCCGGCATACCACCCGGCACCAGGCTCTGGTAGTCGGTGCCCGCGACCAGCGAGAACCCAGGCGTGATCGGCTTGGTGAAAGATGCGGACAACACATTTTGTTCAGTGCCATCCGCATAGATGTGGCTGAACACAAACGGAAGTTCGGCGCCGATGCCGGGATCGTCAAAACTCAAGGTCGAGGGGAACAGGCGCATGCCAGCGATAGCGTGAGCGTGCGCCGTGATCGGGCCAAGGATCAGGAGTCCAGACAACAAGATTCCTGAAAGAGTTTTTTTTCGAAAATGGTACATTTCAAGTCTCACTCTCATGTGCCGCTGCCGCATTCCATACGAAGCGGCAAGCGGGTGCATAGAAAAACAGTGATAACCACATGACCTGTCAGATCAAGCTGGCACCGTACACTGCCAATTCTGGCACTCGGCCGCCGTGGCTTATTAAAGGGGGTATGTGGTGAAGAGTATCAAGCGAAAGGAGGAGCGCGAGACTGGTTTTTGATGATGAAAGCGTGGTTGGGTATCGAGTACTTCGGCGCGACGATGTCAAAATAGTGCATCAAGCTGACCGGCATCACGGCCTCGAACTTCGGCGTGTATACCTCGAGCACACTATGTGCGGTAACTTGGCAGATTGCACAGGGAACCGCCCCACTATCATCGCCATCACAGGACAAGCCGAGCGTAAATACTCCGACCGCACAAACCACGGCGGCGAGCAGCACCCAAGCGAACCAGCGTGCCCGGCGCATGGGCGCAAGCCGGCCGGCGGATTGCCGCAGACAAAGCTCAGATGTCATGACTGTTATTCATCTGATGATTCGGCCAGGATTCATTCATGGATACGTGGGTGTTCGGCGGATGCCGAGTACCAGCCAAGTTTACTCTTCCTGTCCGCGCACGGATAGTTTTTATACTGCCCGGTCACCCGTTCATTGACACCCTGGTTTGATGGTCACACGCACGATCTTGCCCACCAGTCCGAACGAATGCGTCATCACGTCACCGAAGAACATGTCATCCGACAGGAATGAAAGCGATCCAGCCAACATGAATTTGTTGACCGACTGGGGGTTGTTGCGAACGTTCATGAAGGTCAGACGTTTTTTATGGGCGCCATCCCGGTCCATGATCCACCAGTCGGCACCTTGCAAAGACCAGGGGAATATATCTGCCTGCAAGCCTGTTATATAAACGATGTGTTTGCCATCTGGCGTAAAGGTCGGCGCTTGGGCCCAGCTTTGGGTCGTCAGTTGGTGGCTAACGCCCGTGGACGTGTCCAGGGTGTAGATGCGTGAGGCAAATAGATTGTGCGTGACGTAGGTGCTGTAAAACGCGATGGTTTTGTCATCCGATGCGATGGATTCGACTTCACCTCCCTGATCGCCGCCACCGGGGATGAAATGCCGGATATCGGTGAGGTGCGGTGTCTGCCCGTCCACGAAAGTGGCGAGATTGAACTCGTAAGAACCCGCGAAGCGATTGAGATCGAAAATATCCGGTGCCCTGATGCGCTCCGTCCAGACGAATTTTGTGCCGTCCGGTGAGAAAGCGGCGTGCGTGATGGCATGGTCACTGTCGTTCGGCAAGTCCACAAGCTTCCATGCTTTGCTGCCGTCACGCGACACCAGCCAATAATCGCTGTAACCGCCATAACCGGGCGTCGCACTGACCGAGCTGCCGGGATGGCGTGCCTTTTCAACCGTCATCACCAGATAGTGGCCGTTCGGATACCAGGCAGCCGGAAATTGATGGGTGTCATCACGCCAGCCGGCGAAACTCAGGCGATGCGGGTGGCGACCGTCAACATCCGAAAGCCAGGTGGCGTAGTGCCCGTCGGCACGCGGCCGACCATAGGCGAGCGTTTGCATCGCTGCATTCCATTTATTGCCGATGGCGCCGGGTACGGGGAAATCTTCGATTGTCGTCGGGATAGTGCATGTGTTGGCAACGGAAGCTTTGTCTGACGATGCAGAAGGGCTGGCAGCCGGTGTTCCGGCACACCCCGGAGTAGTCGTGACGAGCATGGATGCGAACAGCACCCAGCTGAACCAGCGCGCCCGGCATACGGGCGTAAATACGCTGACAGGTTGCCGCATGAAAAGCCCAGGGGGTATGCCTAGTCTTAACAGGACTAGCGAAGCTGCGTAAATGGCCATGGACCGTCCACTCCGTGGCCTTATTTGGCGGAGATCAATTTTGCGTGGCGCTGTCGTAAAACTTATCCAGATCACTGTGCAGTTTGACCAGTGCTGGCGTATGGATGTAGAGCATGTGGCCGTCACCATAGTAGCCGAATGTAATGTTCTTCTGCAGTGACGGATCCAGGCCCATGTGGTTCAGTTCATATTCGGTCTTGAAGAATGGTGTGGCCAGATCAAAATAGCCGTTGCCGGAAAACACTTTGAGATGCGGATTTTGGCTCATGGCGTCACGCAGGTCCGGGAGTGTGTCCGGCACCGGATATTTCTGTCCATCTATGCTGTGATGCCAGTCCCAGGCACGGTTGACCTTGTAACTCAGGAATTCATAGTCTGCGTCGCTCTTGTACTTGAGATCATTGTTCAGGTACCAGTGAAACGCCGTCACCACTGCCGGGAACATGGCCGTGCTGGAGGGATCGTAGTCGGGGTATTCGCCGGCGTTGTCGAAATCAATGCCCTCGAAGCGCGCATCGTAACGACCCACGGTGCGGCCTTCGTCGCGCAGCACTTGCTTCATGAAGCGCGGTGGCAGGATCCGCAGCTTGGTTTCCTTCAGATAGGTTTCACTCAAGCCGGTGTAGGCGTGCAGTTTCTGGATCACCGCCGCTTCCTGCGCCGGCGTGATGCTGTCGCCCGCGTCCAGTGCGGCAGCGTATTCACCCAGCGCGAACTGACGCACCTGCTGCAGGAAGTCTGTCAGATTCGTGGGCTTGTTCGGTAGATGGTTGTGGTACCAGGCGATAGCCGCATAACTTGGCAGGTACAGTTCATAGGAGAGATCGTTGGAGCCGGGTGGCTGGAACCAGAAATCGTCATTAAAGTTGAGGATGCTCGACAGCAGGATCACACCGTTGAGCGCGACCCCATTATTCTGCAGCCAATCGGCCAGCATAGTGGAGCGCGGCGTACCGTAGGATTCGCCCAGCACGAACTTGGGCGAATTCCAGCGGTTGTTCTCGGTAATGTAGTTTTCGATGAATCCACCGAAGGATTTCACATCCGGGTCCACGCCCCAGAAATCCTTGCCAGTGGCTTTGCCAAGCGTCTTGCTGAAGCCTGTGCCCACGGCGTCGATGAACACCAGGTCGGTCTTGTCCAGCAGGCTGTAGGGATTGCTTTGCAGATTGTACGGCGGCGGTGGCGTGGGCGCCGCGTCGGTGGTTTGCACACGCATAGGGCCAAAGCCGCCGATATTGACCAGCACCGAGGAGCCGCCTGGACCACCGTTATAAGCGAAGGTCAGCGGGCGTTTGTCCGTATTGGCACCATCTTTCGTATAGGCGATGTAGAACATGCTGGCAGTGGAATCGCCCTTGTCATTCTTCAGAATGATCGTACCGGCGGTTGCGGTGTATTTGATGGTTTGGCCATCCACCGTCACGCTGCCATGGCTAACGGATTTTTGTTCTTTCGCTGTGGCGTTAGTTGATGCAGCTGTGGCAGCCGGTTTAGCGGCATCCGCCGCGAACAGCGGCGCGGTTGCCAGCAACGCGCTGAAAACTAACAGATAGAGGCATAAACGTTTCATGGGAATCTCCGGATGAAAGTTTTGATTATTGAGCGATGTTATAGAAATTGACGAGATCGGCTTTGTACTTCGCCAGTGCCGGTACGTGCAAATAGATCATGTGGCCGGACTGGTAATAACCGTAACTGATGTTTTTCATCAATGACGGATCCAGTCCCATGTGATCCAGGTCATATTCTGTCTCGAAGAACGGCGTGGCGAAATCAAAATAGCCATTGGCGGAAAATACTTTCAGGTGCGGATTTTCGGTCATGGCTGCGCGCAGATTCCCCTCCACGTCCATGAGCGGGTATTTCTCACCATCAATGCGCTGGCCGTTGTCCCAGTGCCTGTCGACTTCGCGGTAATTTTCCACGTTGTAGGCGAGATCAGTTTTGTATTTGAGATCATTTTCCAGATACCAGTGGAACGCGGCAGTGTACGCGGGTCCGATGGCGGAGCCGGATGGGTCGTAGGCAGGCATTTCACCGACGGCGTCGGCATCAATGCCGAGGAAGCGTGCATCCAGGCGACCGACAGTGCGGTCATCACCGCGCAGCAATTCTTTTTCGAAGCGGTCAGGCGTGATGCGCAGTTTCGCATCCAGGATGTACTGCACTGGCAGGCCGGTGTAGTCGTGCAGCTTCTGGGCGATGGCCCGCGTGTCCGACACGCTCATTTTGATGCCTTGAGCCAGCGCATGGGCGTAATCGCCCAGGGCGAACGCGCGCACTTGCTGCAGGAAGGCCGGCAGGTCGGCCTGTTTGTTCGGTAGTTTGTCGTGGTACCAGGCCACCGCGGCCATGGTGGGCAGATACAGTTCATACGGCAGATCCAGGCTGAATGCCGGGCCGGGGAAATCCACGAAACCGTTGAGCCAGGAGGATTGCAGCACTACGCCATTGAGTGCAATGCCTTTTTGTTGCAGCCAGTCGGCCAGGCCTGCGGCGCGGGTGGTGCCGTAACTTTCGCCCAACAGAAACTTGGGCGAGTTCCAGCGGTCGTTCACAGTCACGTAACGCCGGATGAATTTGCCAAAGGACTCAATGTCGGCATCGGTGCCGTAAAAATCCTTGGGCGTGCCCTTGCCTACGATGCGCGAGTAACCGGTACCGATGGCATCAATGAACACCAGATCGCTCTTGTTCAGCAGCGAGTATTGGTTGGGCACCAGATCATAAGGCGGTGGCGGGGTCGGTTTTGCGTCGCTGGTGACCACACGCACCGGCCCGAAGCTGCCCATGTGCAGCCAGATGCTGGAGGAACCGGGCCCGCCGTTGAACAGGAAAGTGAGTGGACGCTGATCCGGGTTTTTCACTCCATCCTTTGTGTAAGCGACATAGAAGAAACTGCCGATGGCATCCCTCTTGTCGTTATCAACGGCCAGATTACCCGCTGTGGCGGTGTACTTGATGGTCTGGCCGTTGATGGTCACGCTGTGCTGGGTGACGGAGCTGGTCTCCTTTGGCACCGGCAATTCCTGAGCCATTGGCTTGGCCGGTACGTCCGCGGCGAATGCCGGCAAGCTTAAAATACATAACATCAACAGCGGCAATAAAACGATGACTTTCTTCATGGAACTTTCCTGGTGATATAAAACACCCGCAGTATCGCGGGTGTTTCCGGTCGTCGGAATTTATTGGTTCCTGGTATCGTCGTAAAACTTGGCGAGATCGCTCTTGTATTGCTTCAAGACTGGGACGTTCAAATACAGCATGTGGCCAGACGGATAATAGTAGAACTGAATGTTTTTGTAGATATCCGGAGGCAGATTCAGTTGGTCAAGATCGAACTCGGTTTTGAAGAACGGTGTGGCTAGATCGAAATAACCATTGGCCGAGAACACTTTCAGATTTGGATTCTCGCGCATGGCTTCACCTAGGTTCGCGGCTACGTCGGGCAGTGGCGGCATGAAGAACGACGGACGGCCCGGCAGCGGATGTTTCCAGTCCCAACTGCGAATGATCTGGAAATTGGTAACCTTGTAGGGGGCATCACTCTTGTAATTGAGATTGTTTTGCAGATACCAGTACCAGGCGGCAGTGTAGGCCGGTCCGATGGATGTATCAGAGGGGTCGTAGTCAGGGAATTCTTCGGCATTATCTGTGTTGATACCTTCGAAACGCGCGTCGTAGCGGCCCATGATGCGATCATCGCCACGCAATAACTGTGCGCGGAAACGCGAAGGGTCCACCCGCAGGTTGGCATTCTTCAGGTACTGCTCCGACAGGCCGGTGTATTGCTGCAGCTTGGCCAGCACGTCGTTGTATTGTGCGGTGGGCAGGCTTGAGCCCTGATATAAAGCATCGGCGTATTCGCCACGTGCAAACCGGCGTACCTGTTGCAGGAATGCCGGTAAATCCGCCGGTTTGTTCGCGAGCTTGTCGTGATACCAGGCGATGGCGGCGTAGGACGGCAGGTATGAGATGTATTCCAGATCGGTGCCGGGGAAGGTATCGCCGTAATTGAGAATGGTGGACTGCAGAATCACGCCGTTCAGGGCCACGCCCTGATGCTGAAGGTAATCTGCCAGATTCGCCGAGCGGGTGGTGCCGTAGGATTCACCTAGCAAGTATTTCGGCGAGTTCCAGCGGTTGTTGACCGTGATATAGCGCTGGATGAACTGGCCGAAGGCTTTCACGTCTTCATCGACACCCCAGAAATCCTTGCCGGTGGCCTTACCCAAAATTGTGCTGAAACCGGTACCTACGGCGTCAATAAACACCAGGTCAGATTTATCCAGCAACGAGTACTGATTGGGCACTAGGTCATAAGGCGGAGGTGGCGTGGGTTTGGCATCGCTCACAACTACGCGCATGGGGCCGAAGGCGCCCATATGCAGCCAGATGGAGGAGGAGCCGGGCCCGCCGTTGTACAGGAAAGTCACGGGTCGGTGTTTGGTGTCGCTCACACCGTCCTTCGTATAGGCCACGTAAAACACGCTGGCCGTCGGATTGTCTTTGTCATCGCGCAGCAACAACGTGCCGGCCGTGGCGGTATATTTGATGGTCTCACCATTGATCACCACACTGTGGTGTGTGACGATCTTTTCCTCCTTGGGGGCTGGCGTGGAGCTTGTTGCGGCCACCGGTTTGGCGGCGGCCGGTGTATCAGTGGCAAACGCCGGGGCGGCCAAAAACAGTATCAGAAGAGGCAGAGGAACCAGAATCTTGTACATTTCGATTCTCCAGGACGGACAACGTAAAAGCCTATGAGGTTGCCCCTGTTTCTCGGATACCAACATAGTACTTAAGCCGCCTGCTTGTGCTGAGCAAGCCACGCAGCATGATGTGCTGCCGGGCTTTGATAGTTCAGCGCGGAGTGACGGCGTCTCCGATTGTAAAACACCTCGATGTAATCAAACAGATCATGCTTGGCTTGCACCCGCGTGGTGTAATGTTGGTGGAACACGCGTTCGTTCTTCAAACTGTTGAAGAAGCTTTCCATCGGCGCATTGTCCCAGCAATTGCCTTTACGACTCATGCTTGCCAGCATCCCATAGTCGGCCAGTAATGCCTGGTAATCGTGGCTGCAATACTGGCTGCCACGATCGGAGTGATGCAGCAGGCCGGGCTTAGGCTTGCGTCGGAACCACGCCATGCGCAGCGCACTGAGCACGAGTTCTTTGGTCATGCGCGCCTCCATCGCCCAACCCACGATCATGCGCGTGTGCAAATCCATCACCACCGCCAGATACAACCAACCTTCCTGAGTTGCAATGTAAGTGATATCTGTGGTCCAGGTCTGGTCCGGCCGTGCGGTCTCAAACTGCCGATCCAGCCAGTTCGGCGCCACCGGCAGGTCGTGTCTCGAGTCCGTGGTCGCCTTGTAGCGACGCTTGTGCCGACCGCGAATGCCGTGCTCCTGCATCAGTCGCCGCACACGTTCCTTACCGGCTGGGATACCCCGGGCCTGTAGCTCTTTCCAGACTCTCGGCCAGCCGTAGGCACGTTTCGATTCCGCGTGGATGGCCCGAATCAGCGTTACCAGGGCAGGCTCGGCTAACCGAGTCCGCACTCGACCTCCACGTTTCCAGGTCGCCAGACCACTCGCGCTCACCGTGAGCGCCGCACACATCGCCGCCAGCGGATAACGCCCACGGTGTGCATCAATCCAGGCGTACTTCACGGGGACTCTTTCGCAAAGTACGCCGCGGCTTTTTTTAACAGTTCGTTCTCCATCTTGAGCCGCTGATTCTCAGCTCGTAGCCGCGAGAACTCCATCTCCTCCGGCGTCACTTTCTGGCTCCTGGCTGCCAGCTTCCCGATCGCTGCCGCCTTGCGCCAGTTGCTCAGCGTCTGTTCACTGATCCCTAGTTGTCGCGCCACCGCGGCCGGCGTTTGCCCACTCTGCACCAGTCTGACAGCCTCCTGTTTGAAGTCTGCCGTATAACTTTGCCTCGGAATCTTGTACATGTCAGAACCTCCATAGCTGTATTATCCACCGCTATGTCGGTATCCGAAATTCAGGGGCAAGGTCACTATGACTTGTGGCGGATGTGCCGGGTTCCATCCGGCCGATAATTGTTTTTGATTGGAACGCTGAAATACGTAACTGCTTGAATACCCACGGATTTATGCAGCAATACGATACCACTTCGCGGGTCGAATATCAGCTTGTCACATTTCGTTACGGAAAATTCACTTTATTTTCGTTGATTTCGGGGGGGTGAGACTATACCTCAGCATACGGGATGTCTCGTTCGAGGACCACATGTCAGGAGGTGGGCCATGTATATCAAGACCGCTCTAATTGGGATCACGGTATTGGGCCTGGCGGCCTGTGCCAGCACTCCCACTGCACGTTTCGCCAGCAGCGTCGAAGCCGCCAAAGCGGCCAACCGGCCAATTGTGATTTACCAGTTTGCCACATTTAATCGGTTCGCAAGTCATGGTCACTACCCGTCTTTTCCAGTTTACGGCACGCTTGCCGGTTTGAGTTTCATCAATACAGCCCAAGTGCCGATTAACAAAGTAGTCTTTACTATTTCATCCACCACTCAAGACCAGAAACCCGTTACTGGAGATTTGATAGCGTTGGGAGACTTCACACCCGGCAGCAGCTATAGCGTCGTGAGCAGATCCCCTCTATGGAACAGCACCAGTGTTTATCCCTGTCCGCGTTTGACGGGCATCACGGTCTTTTATCAAGATGGCTCATCGGTTGACGTGAAGGCATCCAATACGGCGCAGTACCTAACTTCGCAGATAAACATCCACTGCGCTAATAACATCAGTTACACTTGGGGGCTAAATTCCTACGGACCTACAGATATGCGGCCCATGAGTGCACCAAATCCAGTTGGACACGGCGGCTAAAAATCAAAGGCCCAGCTTGTAGTTGAGGCCGTTTGCCGGCTTGAATTTTCGAGTGGACCGCTCAAACGGAGGACTTGAACGCAATCCGGGTGAGATTTTCGGGACCGCCGGCTTTGGCCACCACGTTGTCCTCGATGCGGATACCGCCGTATTTGCGGAATGCACCCACTTTGGCCCAGTTCACCTGGCGGCTGTGTTCGCTGGCTTTCAGTTTGTCCAGCAGTGCGGGAATGAAATACAGACCCGGCTCGATGGTGGTCACGAAGTTTTCCTTGAGCACCCGCGCGTTGCGCAGATACGGATGACCCTCGGGTTTCGGAATGGTGTCGCCGCGGGGGTTCGCCATGAAGCCGCCGACATCGTGCACCTGCAGGCCAAGCAGGTGACCCAGACCGTGGGGTAGAAAGGTATTGCTGATCTGCTTTGCCACGATGGCATCCGGCGGTAGTCGCACAAAATCGAATTGATTCAGCAATCGTGCGATGGCGTAATGGGCTGCCATGTGCAAGGTCTTGAAATCCACTTCCGGCTTCACCTGTTTGCAAAGCACTTGCTGTTCCTTGTCCAACGTATCAATCAACGCCTGGAATTCATCGTGCGTGGCTGAATAGGTGCGGGTCACATCGGACGCGTAACCATTCACCTGTGCCGCAGCGTCGATCAGGAATGAATGATGCTGCGCGGGTTTTTCAGTATTCCAGTATTGATAATGCAGCGTGGCGGCGTGTTCGTTGAGGGCAATGATGGCGCTGTAGGGCATCTCGTTGTCAGTTTGGCCGCAGGCGGCACAGAACGCGCTGTGGATTTCGAATTCACTGGCACCGGCTCGATATGCCTGCTCGGCGGCAACATGGCCCTTAGCGCTTACGGCGTTCGCTTGCCGCATGCATTCAAGTTCATATTCGGTTTTGACGGCGCGGGTGTAATTCAATGGATTGAGCAGGACCTCGGGATTCACGTCGGCGAAGCCCCAGTTCTTGAAACGCTCCTGCCATTCACCCAGGAACACACAGCGGCGCGCAATCGGTAGTGCGCCGGGTGCGTCTTCCGGGCGTTTGATGATGCGAATGTCAAAATATTCGGTCCAGTAACCCGACGGCGACACCGGCGGCAGATACCAATAATCTTCCGGCTGGTAGAACACCAGCACCGGTTTGTGGCCGGGCGCATAGGCCACGAAAGAATCATGGGCCTGACTGAGGGGCAGCCAGTTCTTAAAGTGTGGATTCACCCGGAAGGGATAATCCATGTCGTCCATGAACAGGGTGTGCAATGCCCCGGCGAATATCGCCACCGCGTCGAAGCCGGCGGCCGCCAGTGCCATATCGAAGCGCTTTTTTACTGTCTCCAGGTGGGAAGGATAGTGGCGGGCCAAGGCATCGTTCATCATGATGGTTCCATGGATTTGCGGCCAACGCAGTATTTCAGACTGTAGCGTAAGTACGTGCATAGTAGCAGTCCGCCCAACGTGCTGACTGGCGGCCACTTAACGACATGTTGAAAGGCCTTCCGTACCCGGCTAACAGGTTGTTTTTAACAACCTGTTAATTAGGTCCTGACCGGACTTGATTTTTGCATACACAAGCTTATAGT
>JBOIBC010000014.1:0-12310 GCA_050739295.1 Gammaproteobacteria bacterium | reverse complement strand
TGCCTGACCCGGCTGTACATGGAGCCGCACGAGGGCCGTTACGCCATCCAGCCGGACTGGCAGCGCGATGATGCCGTGCTGCGGCATGTGCGCGAACAGTTGCAAGCCTACTTTGCCGGCGAATTGCACGATTTCGGTCTGGCATTCAAAGGTGAGGGTACCGCGTTCCAGAAGCGCGTCTGGCGCGCACTGTGCGATATCCCTTATGGCGAAACCATCAGCTACGGCGAACTGGCGCGGCGCATCGGCCAGCCCACCGCGTCACGCGCGGTCGGACTCGCCAACGGCCAGAATCCGATCTCGATCATCGTGCCGTGTCACCGCGTCATCGGTGCCAACGGCAGCCTCACCGGCTTCGGCGGTGGTCTCAAGATCAAACGGATACTGCTGGAGTTGGAAAGCGACGAGCGTTCACTTCTTTAAGTTTGCTCGCATGAGTTCTGCAATTTTACATTTCAAGGGATCATCGGAATCGCCCAGGGCGCGTACCACGCCTTCCTGATCGGCACGCGAGCGATTCTGGTTGAGCTTGAACTTGCCTTCCAGGCGTTCGATTTCGATTTCAAACGCCACGATGTAATCCAGTTGCTCATTCACATACCCATCTGCCTGAGCCGTGCTCCAGGGCGGATTGATGGTGGTTTCATGTATCGTTACCAGCTGCTCCAGCATGGCGCGTACACGCACTTTATCCTTCACGATCACCGGCCGGCCGTACGCATGCACAACGGCATAATTCCAGGTGGGTACGGTCACCGGACTTTCGTACCAGGACGGCGAGATATACGTATGTGCGCCGGTGAATACCACGAGCGCCTCGCGCCGAGCGTCGAACAATTTCCAGTGAGGATTGGCGCACGCCATGTGCGCCAGCAAGGTGCCGTGCTTTCCGCGATCTGCATCTATCATGAACGGAAGGTGGGTCGCGGCGATCTCGCCGTCGTGGGCAGTCAGCAGCAAGGCGAACGGATAGCGCCGCATGAGTTTGTGCAGGTGGGGAATACCATCTTCTTTGAATGAGGCAGGTGTGTACATCAATATGATGCCTTTTTGACCGCACGAATCGCGGGATGGCGGCGCAGCGCGGGTATCACTTCTTGCTCCAGCCAGGGATTGTATTTGAACCAGCCGGTATTGCGCGGTGAGGCATGCGGCAGTGGCAGGTAGTCCGGCCAGTATTCACGCCAGGCGCGCACGGTTGCCGTGAGAGTTTCTTTGCGACGCTTGCCCAGATAATACGCTTGGGCGTACTGGCCGATGAGAATCTTGAGTTCGATATTCGGCAAGGCTGTGAGCAGGCGCTGCAACCACAGCTCGGCACATTCCTTGCGCGGCGGCAGATCGCCGGATTTCCCCTTGCCCGGATAACAGAAGCCCATGGGGATGATGGCGAAGCAGCGCGGGTCGTAGAACCTGTCCTTGTCCACGCCCAGCCAGGTACGCAGCCGGTCGCCGCTGGCGTCATTCCAGGGAATGCCGGTCTCGTGTACTTTCCTGCCAGGCGCCTGGCCCACGATCAGCACGCGCGCATCCCGGTGGGCATTTAATACCGGCCGCGGCGCGGGGATCTTGCCCTCGCAGGCGCGGCAAGCGCGCACTTCTTTCAGCAATCGTGCAAGGTTTTCAGCCATGGTGGTGCGCCCAGTGTACCCTCGTGGTCAAGCGGTGGGAGAATATCGGCATGCGCGGTGTATTTCTTGATCTGGATACCGTCAGTCATCGGGGCGACGTGGACCTTACGCCGCTGCGCCAGGTGCTGACGGATTTGCACACCTTTGGCGCCACGCCGGCTGAACAGGTGCCGCAGCGCGTGGACGGCATGGAAGTGGTGATTGCCAATAAGGTAAAGCTCGGCACTGCACTGTTGTCCCGCTTCCCGCGCGTACGGCTCATCTGTGTGGCTGCCACCGGTACCAACAACGTTGATCTGGACGCCGCCCGTGGCCGCGGCATCACGGTGTGCAATGTGCCAGCGTATTCAACCATGTCAGTGGTACAGCAAGTGTTCGCTTTTATCCTGAGCCTCACCCAGTGCCTCAGGGAATATGAAGCACTGTTGCAGCAGGGTGCCTGGCGCCGCGCGCCGCAGTTCACCTTGCTGGATTACCCTATCCGCGAACTGACTGGCAAGAAACTCGGCATCCTGGGCTACGGCGACATCGGCAAGGCGGTCGCAAAAGTGGCCGAAGCCCTGGGTATGCAGGTGCTGATCGCAACACGCAACGCGGACGATCAGCGTCCCGGCCGTCTGCCGCTGGCGGAATTATTGCCACAAGTGGACGTGCTCACACTCCACGTACCGCTGTTGCCTGAAACCCGGAACCTCATCGGCGCGAAAGAACTCGCACTCATGAAGCACGATGCCTTGCTCATCAATTGCGCTCGCGGCGGCATCGTGGACGAACAGGCTCTGGCAGACGCGCTGCACGCCCATAAACTCGGCGGCGCGGGCATTGATGTGCTGTCAGAGGAACCGCCAGTGCACGGTAATCCATTACTCACACGCGGCATCCCGAATCTCATTGTGACGCCGCATACCGCCTGGGCGAGCTGTGAAGCGCGCCAACGCGTGATCGTCGAGACGGCGGCGAATATTGCGGCTTTTGCAAAAGACGAGAAACGCAATCGCGTGACATGAGTATCTCGCCCCTCTCCCTCCGGGAGAGGGAACCTGAAGGGCGAGTGAGGGCGCGATCTTGCTCAGTCCGAAGTTTCTCTGCTTTGGTAATCCCGTTCACCCGTCTCGGGGTTGTAGAGCACCTCCACCAGCTTGCCGCTGCTCGGGTCCACGAAGCGTTCACCGGTGGCCTGCCAGTGTCCCTTGTTACGGTTCACCGATTGGACATAGCGCCAGCGCTCGAACAGCAGAGCGATGATGAGCACGCCGCCCTCGATGAACAGATACAAGGCTGCGACATAGATTTTCATCAGCAGGCAGATCAGCGCCACGATCAGGCCCGCGACACCCAAAACGAGCAACACACGGCGCAGCATGTCAGCTCGTCTTTTCCAGCACCACGGCGGTGCCATAGGCCACAATCTCGCTCATGGTCTGGCCGATTTCCGAGGAGTCGAAACGCATCATGACGATGGCATTGGCGCCCATGGCAGTGGCGTTCTGCACCAGGCGATCCACCGCGTGCCGGCGCGCTTCCTCGAGCATTTGCGTGTATTCGGTAATCTCACCGCCCTTGAGCGAACGCAGCCCCGCCATGATGTTACCGCCGAGACCGCGGCTGCGCACCACCAAGCCGAATGCCTGCCCCTTGGTTTCCTTGACACGATAACCGGCCACATATTCGGATGTCACGACGATCATGTTCATGCCTCCAGCGAATAGTTATTTGTTTACAGTAATAAGAATACGCCTATGCATTGTGATGTGAAACGGTTAGGGGAGTCCTATAAAGAGGTTCACGCTTCCCGCAACGTCTCCACCGGCGGCGCGCTGAGTACATGACGCGTTGCCAGCAAACCGCTGACGGCGACAATAACGGTACCTGCAATAATTCCGATAACCCACACGCGCCAATCGGGGTGATAGGGCAACGAAAACACGCGGCTGGCGAGCAACCAGGCGACAATCGTTGCCGCCAACGCACCTAATAATCCCGCAGTAAATCCTAGCGCGGCATATTCCACGGCGGTGGCGGAACGCAGCAGGCGGCGCGAGGCACCCAGTGCGCGAAGCACCGCGGCCTCAAAACGGCGTTCGTCGCGGGTGGCTTGTACGGCGGCCAGCAGCACTACGACGCCGGCGCCCAAAGTAAACAGAAATACGTATTCCACTGCGAGTGTGGCCTGGTCCATGAGATTGCGGATTTGTCCGAGGATGGCATCCACATCAAAGAGCGTAAGGTTCGGCAATTGCCGCACCAGGTCGGCGAGTATCGTGGTTTTTTCAGGTTGCAGATAGAAGCTGGTGATCCAGGTGGCGGGATAGCCGGATAGGACACCGGGCGTGAGTTCCACAAAGAAATTCGGCTGGAAGGAATCCCACTGCACTTTTCGCAGACTCGCGATGGTAACGGTAGTGGGCGTACCGGCGATGTCGAAAGTAAGCGTGTCGCCGACTTTCAAATCCAACTGTTTGGCAAAATCTTCCTCGATGGACGCGAGCGGCTGTTTTGCCTTAGTCGTATCCCACCAGCGTCCTGCGGTAATCGTGTTTGCGGGCGGCAGTGTTTCCGACCAGCTCAGGTTGGCTTCGCGGTTCAGCATATGCTGCGCGCGCTGTTCTGCGAAATGGATTTTTGTCACAGGCACATCGTTGATGGCGGTCAGACGCGCGCGCACCACAGGGTACAGTACTGGCGCAGGCAAGTCGTGAGACGTAAAGAACTGGGCGACGGTGGTGCGCTGATCCGGCTGGATGTTGATGATGAAGTTATTCGGAGCATCGGCCGGCAGCGTGGTGCGCCAGTTTGACAGCAGATCGCCGCGCACCAGCCCCAGCAGCAACAGAACCATGAGGCCGATACCGAAGGCCACCATCAGGATGACGGCGTCGCGACGGTGACGGTTGAGATTTGCAAGACCGTAGCGCCAACCGGCGCTGGCATTGTGACGCAGGGGTTTCAGCAACATCAGCAGCAGCACTGCGCCAAGCGCAAGTATCGCCACGCTGATGGCAAGACCCAATAACAGATAGAGCGCCAGCTTGAGTTCACCCACCTGCCACCAGGCGAGCAGCAGCGCGGTGAGGATGGCCGTGCCATACGTCACGTAGCCGCGCACTGGCGGAGGCAGAAGATCACGTCGCAGGACGCGCGCCGGCGGCGTGTCGCCCAGCCGCATGAGCGGCGGCCAGGCGAAGCCGATCAGCAACACCAGACCGATACCGAACGCAGACAACGCCGGCACCGGACCGGGCGCGGGCAACGCACTTGGCAGAAAATTCTTCAAGGCTGCCACCAGTCCAAATTGGGCGAGGAATCCGATGAAGATGCCGATGATGCCGGCGACGATACCGAGCCACAGGAGTTCCAACAAGAGTATCGTTTGCACGCGCCAGCGCGTGAGGCCCAGGCATTTGAGCACCGCGGCGGTGTCGGTGTAGCGGGTGGCGTAGCGCCTTGATGCCAGGATTACGGCCACGGCGGAGATGAGCACGCTCACCAGCGCCGCGAGCGCCAGGAAACGCTGTGCGCGTGTGATGGCGTCGGTCAATTCGCGGCGGCTGTCGCTGGCATCCTGCATATTCACGCCCGCGGGCAAGTAGTCATGGAAGGTTTTCTCCAGATCAGCGATAACCAGCGGCGGTCCGGCCATGAGTAGTTTGTAACGCACCCGTGAGTTGACGTTCACAAGTCCGGTGTCAGGAATGTCGGTGTAATTCAACAATACTTTTGGCGCCAGGGAGGTGAATCCGAAGCCGCCGTCTGGCAGATAGGCGATGACGGATGCGATGCGTGCATGGAGTTTGCCGATCTGTACCGTATCGCCGACTTGCAATCCGAGCGTCGTAAGCACGCGCGGCTCGACCCAGATGGTGCCGGCCGCGGGAATCCCATGCGTCACATGGCTGGGTCCGAACGGCTGTTCACTGACACGCACTCGGCCGCGCAGCGGGTAGCTGGCACTGACGGCATGGATGTCGGTGAGCGTCGTCTTGTCACCTTTGAACAGCACCGTGGGAAAATCCATGACTTGCGTGGTACTGGCACCGGCCGCGTGGGCGGTCTGCGCGAAACGGGCTGACAGCGGTTCGCCCGAAGACAGCACCAGATCCGCCGCCAGACTTTCACCCGCCTGCTCCTGCACCGCCATGTGGGCGCGGTCGGTGAAAAAGCCCACGGCGCTCACGGCGGCGAGCGCGAGTACCAGCGCCAAGGCCATGATGCCCAGTTCGCCGCTGCGCAGGCCGCGGCGGAATTGGCGCGAGGACAAACGCAGCAACATCATGACGCCACCAGCCGGCCGGCGTGCAGATTCAAGATGCGATCACAACGCGAAGCCAGCTCCGTATCGTGGGTGACCAGCACTAGCGTGGCGTGGTGTTCCGTATTCAGCTTGAACAGCAACTCAATAATGAGGTGGCCGGTAGCCGCATCCAGATTGCCAGTGGGCTCATCGGCGAACAGGATCGCCGGTTCGCCGGCATAAGCGCGCGCGATGGCTACGCGCTGCTGTTCGCCGCCGGAGAGCTTCGGCGGATAGTAGCCGGCGCGTTCCGCGAGGCCTACGGATGCGAGCACCTTGCGCGCTTTGGCAGCTGCCTCGTGGTCACCGCTGAGTTCCAGCGGCAGCATCACGTTTTCCAGCGTCGTGAGACCCGGCAGCAGATGAAACGACTGGAATACGAAACCGATTCGCCGTGCACGACGCGCGGCGCGGGCGTTTTCATCCAGCGCGCTCAGGTTCTCGCCATCCAGCCACACGCTGCCATGACTCGGGATGTCGAGGCCGGCCAGCAATCCCAGCAGTGTGGATTTGCCGGAACCGGAAGGACCGACGATGGCCACCGATTCGCCGCGCCGGATCGTGAACGAGACATCCTCCAGAATGGTCAGCACACCGTCGGGACTGGTAACCTGTTTGCCCAAACGATCTGCGCGAAGCAGGGAATCATTATTCATCATGCTGAAACGTATCCTTTTTATTGGACTATTGTGTTCTGCCGTCACGGCCTGGGCCAAACCGCCTGCCATTCTGGTGATGGGCGACAGTCTGAGCGCAGCCTACGGGATCGAGACTTCCCGGGGTTGGATCGTCTTGCTCGAACACCGGCTTGCGGCGCGCGGCTATGACTATACTGTGATTAACGCCAGCGTCAGCGGCGATACTTCCGCGCAGGGTTTGACGCGCCTGCCGATGGAACTGGCACGGCATCATCCCGCCATCGTGATCCTGGAACTGGGCGCCAACGACGGCCTGCGCGGTCTGTCGGTGCCGGCCATGCTGCGGAATCTTGAACGCATGATCGTCCTGTCGAAACAAGCGGGTGCGGAAGTGCTGCTCGTCGGCATCCTGCTGCCGCCCAACTATGGACCGGAATACACGCAAAAGTTCGCCGCGGTATATCCTCAACTTGCAAAAGAAAATCGTGTGCCGCTGGTGCCGTTTCTGCTGGCTGGCGTGGCGGAGCACCGCGAGTGGTTGCAGGCGGATGGCATGCACCCGCTGGCCATTGCGGAGCCACGGGTGCTGGAGAATGTCTGGGTGAAATTGGAACCGCTGCTGAAACGGCGGCAATGAGAAGTGCTTTCAAAATGTATAGTTGAAGAATAGACCAAGGCTATTACCGCGTACGTTCCCCTGTGAACTGCGATACGTAATGTTCGTGTAGCGCACGCCGAAGAGCCAGTAACGGTATTCCAGCAGCCAGCCGGTGGAATTGTTGAAATCCGCATTCGGCGCATAACCGTCCATATCCAGCTTCGGACTCATCTGATAGGTGACACCGAAGCCGAAATGGCTCCTGCCAAAGCTGTACATGCCAATGACATCAAGGGGGAAGTGCGAGAAGCTGATAGTGGCGTTGCTGGCGACCACGGCGGTGTAGGCGTAGCCCAGCGTTCCCTTGAGGCTCCAGCGGGACGCGCCGAAGTTGGTGAGGAAGCCGACATCACCAAACACGGCATTGCCGGCGTAGATGCTTTTGGTGCTGCCGTCGGTGAAGGTGACAGTGGCGAGCTTGTCACCGCCACCGGTAATCCCTGCATCCACAGTGAAATGGGTATTGGTGTAGCCGGTGTCGCTCTGATCGGCATGGACGGAAACCAATACTAGGGCAGCGGAAGCACCGAGCATAAACGCCAGCCAATGGATACGCATAAGATCTCCTTACCTGTTACCTGTGTTTTGAGTGGTAATGCTGCAATACAAAATCAGTGAGTCTCAGCGCCATTGGCCGTCAGCGCGTGTATTGGCCCAATCCAGGATTAGTTTTACCCTCGGCGTGACCAGCTTGAGCGCCTGCTGATAATTCACCCAGCGGTATTCCATGTGCTCGCGGATGCCGGTTTCCGGATTGGCGGTGAGCGTGATTTTTTCTTCCGGAGTCCAGGCCAGATAATAGCGCGCTACCTTGCCGCGACTATACGGTTCGGTTTCACGATAATCCTCACCCCAGTTGAATTCCAGCTTATTGATGCCGGTTTCTTCCCTGACCTCGCGGACTGCCGCTTGCAACGGGGTCTCGCCCTGTTCGACAGCGCCCTTGGGGAAATCCCAATAGCTGTAGGCACGCAACAACAGGAAGTGGCGGCCGGACTGCGCGTCGCGCAATACAGCCACCCCGGCGGAGAGATGGGAGCGAGTGGACATGAGGCAATTATAGAACCCACACGCAAATGGTGGCAGTTGTAAGGGTCGGCTCGGTTTCAGGCCATCTGGGCGGCCAGCGTCTTGCGGTAGAGTTGCAGGTCGCGCACCGACTCGAATTTCTCCTGCAACAGTGTTGACAGGCTCGTCATGATGCGTTCTATGACGCGCTTCTGCCAATCCAGGTTGAAGTCTATCTGATTGTTCAGCCAGCGTTCCACCCATCCCGGTTCCGGCAGACGACTTTGCACGGTGTCCTTGGGGAAGAGCTTCTTGTTCACATGCAGATTGGTGGGGTGCAGCGCATTGGAGGTGCGGATGCTGGCCATGAGCACGCCCATCCTGGCAAATGCCATGCGCGCCACATTGCCCTGCTTCTGGATGGCGCGCTCCATGTACTTGCGGTAGCAGCCGCCGTGACGCGCCTCGTCCTGTGAGATGAGCGTATAGATGTGCTTGATGACCGGCTCAGTATGCCATTCGGACGCGCGCCGGTACCATTGGGTGAGACGCATCTCGCCGCAGAAGTGCATCATCAGGGTTTCCAGCGGCGGCGCCGGGTCGAATTCAAAACGCACAGCCTGCAATTCCTGTTCAGTGGGCGTGTACTCGGGCCGGTATCGCCGCAGGTATTCCTGCAGCACCAGCGAATGTTTCTGCTCCTCGTAGAACCACACCGACATGAAGGCGCAGAAATCTGCATCATCATGGAAGTCCCGCAGGAACATATCCGTTGCCGGCAGCGCTGACCATTCAGTGATGGCGTTCATCTTGATGGTGCGCGCCTGCTCGTCTGACAGCAGTTCAGGCCGATGGCTGTTCCAGGGCACGTCGGTTTCAAGGCACCAACGGGCCTTTTCCAGGGTCTTGAAAATTTCCGGATAAAGCATGTTCGTGGCTTTCATCACTGTGTCCCTCGGTCGCGCTGCCTTCCATGGAATAAATACGCCGCGCGCGGGTATGTGGAGGCGCCAAGGTGCATTTTAGTCTCTTGGCCTCGCGGCCGCATGAAAGGTAGCTATATGAGGCTTAACCCCATGAATTACAAGCATTTAGTGATAAATTCCAAGGACTGTCTGGTGTTCCGGACGGTATGATTTTGGCGACCGACGTCGGACGGTAGCGGTGGACGCAGCGGCTAGAATACCGGCCATGAAATCGCTGCTCGCCGTCCGTCATGTGCCTTTCGAAGATCTTGGCTGCTTCGAGGCGCCGTTGGCCGAAGCGGGGTATGCCATCCGTTACGTGGATGCGCCCACGGCGGATTTCGTCCGCCTCGGCCACGCAGACTGGGATTTGCTGGTGGTGTTGGGCGGCCCCATTGGCGTCAACGAAATGACGGACTATCCCTTCCTCAGCGATGAACTGCGTCTGCTGGAAGCGCGCTTGAAGAGGAAAGCGCCGACCCTGGGGATTTGCCTGGGCAGTCAGCTCATGGCGCATGCTTTGGGCGCGCGGGTTCACAAAAGCCGGGCCGTGGAGATTGGCTGGAAATCCCTGACACTCACCGACGCCGGCCGCGACTCGTCGCTGCGGCATTTTCAGAAACCCGTGTTCCACTGGCATGGTGAAAGCTTCGAGCTGCCGGCCGGTGCGAGGCCGCTCGCGTCCACAGACGGCTGTCCGCATCAGGCGTTTTCCCTGGGCGGCATGTTGTTGGCGCTGCAGTTTCATCCGGAAGTGACCGCGCGTGGCCTGGAGCAATGGTACGTGGGGCACACGGGCGAACTACGCTCGCATGGTTTGTCACTTGCCGGCCTGCGTCAGGACGCGGCGCGTTTCGCTCCTGCGCAAGCGCGCCAGTCCGCGGCATTTCTACACGATTGGCTTGCTACGCTTTGAGGATGATTTCCGGCTGGACTTCGATCTCGGTCTTCAGACTGTTGGCAATGAAGCAGTGTTGGTGGGCGGTGTGTACGAACTGACGTACGCGCGTTTCGTCTGCCTGCCCACGCATAACGATGCGCGGTCTGAGAATTATTCTGCTGATGCGCATCGGCTTGTCGTCTTCCGGCATGAGGCCTTCGGCCTTGTCTTCATACTCCACCACGTCAATCCGCGCGCGCGCGGCAATCGCGAGGAAGGACAGCATCTGGCAGGATACCGCCGCCATCACCAGCAGTTGTTCCGGATTGAGTCGTTCCGGCTGACCACGGAATGCCGGATCAGATGACATGGTCAGGGAGTGTTCCGCCGGCGGCGCCGTGACCCGGTGGCTGCGGTCATAGACTTCGTAACCCGCACCGGTGCTGCCTTTCCAGTTGCAGATCGCTTGGTAACGATGCACGGTATGCTGTTCAGACATGACCATGGCTCTTGTTGGCACCGGTGAATTTTCGCATGATCGGAAAATATAAAGCGTAAGGCAGACAACGGAACAGCTTCATCAGCAACGCCATGCGGCGTGGAAAAATGATTTCGAATTTCTGTTTCTGGATACCGTTATACAAGGCCTCGATGGCGTCTTGCAGGTTCATCAGAAATGGCATGCGGGCGCGATTCCCATCGGTCATGGGCGTTTCCACGTAGCCCGGATTGCACACCGAGATACAGATACCTTCGCGTTCCAGATCGAAGCGCAGGGATTCGGCCAGGTTGATGAGAGCAGCTTTGGTGGGACCGTAAGCGGCTGTACGCGGCACGCCGCGATAGCCGGCGACACTCGCCACGATCACGATATGCCCGGCGCGGCGCTGCCGGAAGGATGCCAGTACCGCGTCGATGCCGTTGACCACACCCAGGTAATTGACCTGCATGTGGGTGGCAAAGGTCTCAGCGCGCAGGTTATCGAGTTTCACGAACTGGCCCATGCCCGCATTCAGCACCACTAGGTCGATAGGACCGAGATCCGCTTCGATGTGTGCCGCCGTCCGGCGCATGGCGGCAAGGTCGCTCACATCCAGTGGATAGACGTGCACATTCTTGTCCGCCAGGCGCGCCGTTTCCTGCAGCGCTTCCAGCCGGCGCCCAGAGACCGCCACTTTCCAGCCCTCACGCACCAGCCTTACGGCCAGCGCCTGGCCGAGGCCGGAGCCGCCGCCGGTGATCCAGGCGATTTTTGCTGTATCCGTCTGCATCCTGGCGTCATCATGAGGGTGAGGTGGTTGCGATTCTACCTTGAAGCGTGAACCGGCCCGCTTGCCGCCCCTCGCCCGCTGCTATACCGTGTCAATCCAAGGATTGTGTCCCAAAATTGCGCGAGGTTCCCATGGAAAAGATCTGGCTCAAGGAATATCCCAAGGGCGTACCCGCCGAGATCAATCCGGACCAGTACGCTTCACTCAAGGCAATGTTCGAGGATAGTTGCCGTCAATACGCGGCGCTGCCGGCCTATTCCAACCTGGGCACCACTCTGAGTTACGCGGACCTGAATCAGCTGAGCGGCCAGTTCGGCGTGTATTTGCAGAAAGTGGTGGGGCTCAAGAAAGGCGACCGGGTCGCCATCATGATGCCGAATCTATTGCAATATCCAGTGGCGCTGTTCGGCATCCTGCGCACCGGCATGGTGGCGGTGAACGTCAATCCTTTGTACACCGCTCGCGAACTGGAACATCAGCTCAAGGATTCCGGCGCCCACACCATCGTGATCCTGGAGAATTTCGCCAGCACTTTACAAGAAGCGCTGCCTCACACGGCGGTGAAAACCGTGGTGGTCACGGCCATCGGCGATCTGGTGCCGTTGCCGAAACGCGCGCTGGTGAATTTTGTGGTGCGGCATGTAAAGAAAATGGTGCCGCGCTGGCATATTGACGGCACGGTACCGTTCCGCCAAGCCCTGGCCCAAGGTGCACAACATACGCTGGATGATGTTGAAGTTGGCCACGAAGACATCGCCTTCCTGCAATATACCGGCGGCACCACCGGCGTTGCCAAGGGCGCGGTGCTGACCCACCGCAATATGGTCGCCAATGTCTTGCAGGCATCCGCGTGGTTGAGTTCTTACCTTGAGAACGGCCGCGAAATCATCATTACGGCGCTGCCGCTGTATCACATCTTTTCGCTCACGGCCAATTGCCTGACCTTCATGAAGATCGGCGGGCATAAC
>JBOIBC010000013.1:0-12892 GCA_050739295.1 Gammaproteobacteria bacterium | reverse complement strand
GGATAATGTTGCCATTAACGACATTTGAATTGCTATTAGTAATACAACGTGGTTTCGCCTCATGGGTGATTACTCCATAATGCAACTGTATAAAAGGCAGAAGTGGCTACACATTTTTCAGATAATTTTCGAGTATGGATTAAGTGGAACCCTATGGGGTCGACCACCCGTGTATTGAGTGACGGGCGGCAGTACACGACATTGTGGTTGAACCATCAAGCGCCGCATGTGGATGCCGCAAGGGGATATGGCCTAGCGCAAATCGTGGCAGCATACTTACGGGTATGTGATTTTGGTAGCTGGATCAATATATGGAAGCATCGTGGCCAATCTTCCTGAGACTTGTGAAATGGAACACGGCAATATACGAAGTATCATTATCCTGGCAGGCTTTTGTAGATGAAAACGGGATAAAGTTGCCGCTAAATTTAACTATATCATCGGTACTTAGCTCGGAAGCGACATTATAAAGCTGTGAGCCAACCGGAAATATGGTGGGCGGATGCGGTTTGGTACTCTGTGCATCCACTCCATAGGCATAACCGTTTCCTATAACGAATTCGACCCCCAATGCGCCGGACAATTCATGGGTGTTAATCAGCACAATTATCTGTATCCCCTTGCCGGGGGTGTCATTATCGACCGATTCCACTACACCAATCCAATTTGATACATGCTCCTGCGGCAAGTGCGCACATAGCACTTGATAATATTCTGTATCAATTTTGTCTCTTTGAATATCGTTTGGTGCATTTGTATCGAGGCGATTATATTTTGCAATGATATTTGTAAGCGTTCCCTGCTCCGCGGGAGCGTGCATGCTGTAGAAATTATCGGCCCAAACGTCTGGCGCACCTACTAGAAGGCTGGAGAATACCAGCGCGACAGCTATGGATTTATTTTTGCAGTTCTCCAACGACAGGTTGTTGCGATTCAATGGTTCGCCCTCGATTTTCCAACACTCATTGTCATCTATCACATTGGCCGATCAGTGTGACTTTAACGTCCTGACCCAGTTTCGTACAAGCGGTATTGTGATATTGCCGCGTCGCCCGTGACAGCCGGTAGAGCTTGGTTACTTGCCCTCAAATCAGGCCCAAATCATGGGCAGTGACCGGGCTTTAAATATAGACGCTTCAAAACGACCGCCTGAGATTCGATTACAGCCTACTTCGAGCCTTGAGCCTTACACGGGCACCTCTGCCTTTCCGTACGAATCCCTTTCCTGGGCCGGCATAGTCCCGTCTGTGCTAGCGATACAAATTGTGGGTCAGATTGTGGGTCAGATTGAATCAGGCCTGAGACGATTCCCTGTACTTTCATGGACTTAACTGCACTGTATTGCTTATAGCCCAAGAATTTCCAGGGTGGTAGTTATAGCCGGAAATTTTCGCCCAAATAGACCGCCCGTACCTGCTGGTTGGCGAGGATGGCTTCCGGCGGGCCGGCGGCGATGACCTCGCCATTGCTGATGATGTAGGCGCGGGAGCAGATTCCCAGAGTCTCGCGGACGTTGTGATCGGTGATGAGTACGCCGATGTTGCGGTCCTTCAGATGTTCAACGATGCGCTGGATATCAATCACGGATATGGGATCAATGCCGGCGAAAGGCTCATCCAGCAGCATGAACGCCGGGTCGGCTGCAAGCGCCCGGGCGATTTCTACGCGTCGCCGCTCACCGCCGGACAGCGACAGACCCAGGGAGTCGCGCAGATGCGCTACGTGCAGTTCTTCCAATAATTCTTCGAGGCGGTTATGTCGCTGCGCACGCTTGAGTCCGGGACGAGCTTCCAGGATCGCCAAAATGTTGTCCGCCACCGAGAGCTTGCGGAACACGGAGGCCTCCTGTGGCAGATAGCCCAGTCCCAGACGCGCACGCGCATGCACCGGCAGATCGGTGATATCCGTACCATTCAAATATATGTGTCCGCCATCGGCGGGCACCAATCCCACGATCATGTAAAAGGACGTGGTCTTGCCGGCGCCGTTCGGACCCAGCAGGCCCACCACTTCGCCGCGTGACACATCCAGCGACACCTTGCGGACCACCTCGCGGCGGCGGTAACGCTTGAGGAGATTTTCCGCGCGCAGCGTGCTCACGGGGGTCCGCCTTGGGCACCATTCTTATGAAGCGAATTATCCTTTGCATGTGAATGCTTCCCATGTTTTTTCCGTGCGGTACCTGGTTGTGTCAGAGTACCTGGCTTTGGCGGAATGGTGATATGCACCCGGCCGCCGTTCTTGCCACCGATGGCGATAACGTGTTCGGTGGTGGTGTTGTAATGGATCACATCCGCGGTCAATAGGCGCTCACCTTGGTGCAGTTGCGCTTCGCCCAGCAGGTCCACTTCATTCTTGCTCTGGTCATAGGTGATCTCGTTGGCGACGCCGTGCATCAGCGCGCCTGTATCGGGCTGTTGCTGGAAGGTGGCCTGCGTGCCGGTCATATCTGCCGTCTGGATCTCACCGTTCGCCATGTGCAGTATCGCCTTGTCGGCGGTGATGCGGATGCTGCCCTGGGTGATGAGCACGTGGCCGGTGTAGATGCCAGTGCCGTTGCTACTGCTGGAATTGCCCTGGAAATCGCCGTGGTCCGCCTGGATGTTGATCGGCTGGCTCTTGTCGGTCTTGAGCGCCCAGGCGGATGCGCCGGCAAACAGCGCGCAAACCACCAGCAGCAGACGCAATCTATGGTTTATGGACATAGTAGCCTCGCACGTCGCTTTCCAGCAGCAGCCGGTTATCGTTCATATATGCCTGCATGCCGACGCCAGTCATGCGACTGTTGCCTTGCAGAATCTCCACCGGGTCGGACGTGGTGGCGATGTTGGTGTTGAGATCCACGTTTATTTTATCGGTGTTGATGATGAGCGGCGGATTGCCGTTGATGCCCAGACGCTGCATCTGTACATGGCCATCCAGTTCCACCAGCTTGCCACCAGAGGGCAGCACACCGTGGTCAGCCTGCACATGCCAGGGCGGCCCGCCGCTTACGAAATACTCAATGCGCGGCGTGAATACTTCCACGCTGTCGTCGTCCGGGTGATGCAGCATGCGCGGTGCGGTCATGATGGCTTCGGGTTTGCCCTGCTGGTTCAACGTCGTGACCGTGGCATCGGTGAAATAATAGTCCGGCGTGTGGCTCGCGGGGGCGGGTTTTTGCGGCACAAGCGGTGTCACCTGCCGCAGCAGCCACCAGGTACCTCCTGCCGCCAGCGCCAGGATCAGGATCAGCAGCCAGAAACGCGGGTTCACCCGTTTGAATTCCGCGCCGCGATAATCAGGTCGCAGACCTCGCGCACCGCACCCTCACCGCCGCGCGCCAAGGTCACGAACTGTGCCCGTGCGCGTACTTCAGGATGTGCGTCTGCGACGGCGATGGGCAGACCCGCCGCATCCATAAGCGGCAAATCCGCGAGATCATCCCCGACACAGGCGGTTTGTTGCGGGTCGAGGCCGAGTGTTTGCAGCAGTTTTTCCAGTATTGGCCGTTTGTCATCGTTGCCCTGAAAGACATGCGTGATACCCAGCTCCCGCATACGCCGGGTCACCGCGGTTGATTTGCGTCCCGAGATCACCGCCGCCTGAATGCCGTGCTTGAGCAAGAGTTTGATGCCGTGGCCGTCGCGCACATGAAAGGCTTTCAGCGCTTCGCCAATGGCGCTGTAATACAAGCGGCCGTCCGTGAACACGCCGTCCACGTCGAACACCACCAGTTGCACGCGCGCCGCCCGTTCTTGGATGTCCGTCATGTCACACCACGCCGGCGCGCACCAGGTCGTGCATGTGCAAGGCACCGATCAGGGTTTTATCACCGCTGACTACCGGCAGCGCCGTGATGCGTTTTTCGTTCATGATGCGAATGGCCTCGCCGGTGAGTACGTCGGCATGCACGCTGGCGCAGTTGCGCGTCATGATTTCGTCAATGGCGGTGCGATGCACGTTGATTTCCTTGTCCAGCGCGCGGCGCAGGTCGCCGTCGGTGAACACACCCGCCACGTGCCGGTGCCCGTCCACGATGACGGTCATGCCGAGACCCTTGCGTGTCATCTCCATCAGCGCCTGGGAAAGCGGCGTGCCTTGAGGAACGACCGGGATGTCTTCGCCGGTGTGCATAATGTCTTCCACCCGCAGCAGCAGGCGCCGGCCGAGACTGCCGCCCGGATGGGAGCGGGCAAAGTCTTGTTCGGTGAAACCGCGGGTGGACAACAGCGACACCGCCAAGGCGTCGCCCATGGCGAGTGCCGCGGTGGTGCTGGCGGTGGGCGCGAGGTTCAACGGACAGGCTTCTTGCGCGACGCTCACATCCAGATTCACATCCGCGCCTTTGGCGAGCGTGGACTGCGGATTACCGGTGAGCGAGACGAGTTTGACACCCAGGCGTTTGATGAGTGGCAGCAGGGTGAGGAGTTCGGCTGTTTCGCCGGAGTTGGACAGGGCCAATACCACGTCTTCGCCGGTAATCATGCCCATGTCACCGTGGCTGGCTTCGCCGGGATGCACATAAAACGCCGGCGTGCCGGTGCTGGCGAGCGTTGCTGCGATCTTGTTGGCCACGTGACCGGATTTGCCCATGCCCATCACCACCACGCGACCGCGACAGGCGAGCAGCAGATGACAGGCCTCGGCGAAGTGCTCGTCCAGCCGCGAACCGATCGCCGCGACCGCAGCTGCCTCGGTTTTCAGCACCTGACGCGCGTGACGGAGCAGGGTGGCGGTATCGTCGGTCCTGTTCATGATCGTTCGCCTGGGAAGCCAAGCGTGCGGGAAATGCGGCCATGATACACGTTTTGCGCTGGCTTCCCGGCAATGTCCGTCCCGGCGGTGCCTGTTCAAACGGTTCTGGACCATCGGGTATCATGCACTCTATATATAATAAGCATCCAGTCCCACAGCCTCCGGAGTGCAGTGTTGACTCCTGCCGAGATCGAACAGCTCATCATGCAGGGATTACCCGCCGCGGAAGCACGTGTCAGCAGCGATGATGGCACACACTTCGAGGCATTGGTTATCGCACCGGCATTCAACGGCAAACGGCCGTTGTTGCGGCATCAGATGGTGTACTTGACGCTTGGCGAACGCATGGGGCGCGAAATCCATGCCTTGAGCCTGCGCACCCTGACCCCGGATGAATGGCGTCAACAGCAGGGCGTGTAATACCACAAGCAAGAGGCGATTCCTTTGGACAAACTTCTCATCCATGGCGGCCGCCCTCTGGAGGGCGAAATCCGCATTTCTGGCGCCAAAAACGCCACGTTGCCCATCCTCGCCGCAACCTTGCTCGCTGACGGTCCGGTCACCATCGGCAACGTTCCGCACCTGCACGATGTTACTACCACGATTGAGTTGCTGGGCCAGATGGGCGTGGGCGTCACCATTGACGAACGCATGCACATCGAAGTGGATCCCACCAGCATCCGTGAGTTTTATGCGCCCTACGAGCTGGTGAAGACCATGCGCGCGTCCATTCTGGTGCTCGGGCCTCTGGTCACCAAATACGGCCGCGCCGACGTGTCACTGCCGGGTGGCTGCGCCATCGGCACGCGGCCGGTGAATTTGCATATCTCGGGCCTGGAGGCCATGGGCGCCAATATCAAGGTCGAGAACGGCTATATCCGCGCCACCGCCGAGCGCCTGCACGGCGCGCGCATCTGCATGGATACCGTATCGGTCACTGGCACCGAGAACATAATGATGGCAGCGACCCTGGCTGCCGGCACCACCGTTATCGAAAACGCCGCGCGTGAACCCGAAGTGCTGGACCTCGCAAACTGCCTGATTCAGATGGGCGCGAACATCAAGGGGCAGGGCAGCGATACCATCGTCATCGAGGGCGTCAAGAAACTGCACGGCACTCAATACAACGTGCTGCCGGACCGCATCGAGACCGGCACGTATCTGTGCGCCGGCGCTTTGACGGGCGGGCATGTGCGCGTCAAGGACACCAAACCAGAGTTGCTGGAGGCAGTGTTGTCGAAACTCGAAGAGACCGGCGCGAAAGTGGGCAAGGGCAGCAACTGGATCGAGGTGGATATGCGCAAACGCAGACCGCATGCAGTGGATGTGCGCACCGCCCCGTATCCGGCATTTCCCACCGATATGCAGGCACAGTTCACCGCCTTGAATGTGGTGGCCGAAGGCACCGGCACCATCACCGAAACCGTGTTCGAAAACCGTTTCATGCACGTGCTGGAGATGCAGCGCATGGGCGCGGACGTCAAGCTGGAAGGCAACACGGCCATCAGCCAGGGCGTGGCGCATCTCACCGGCGCGCCGGTGATGGCCACTGATCTGCGCGCGTCGGCCAGTCTGGTGCTGGCGGGACTGGTGGCGGAAGGCGAGACCGAGGTGGAGCGCATCTATCACATTGATCGTGGTTACGAGACCATTGAAGAAAAGCTGGGCCAGTTGGGCGCGAAGATCCGCAGAGTGCCGGCCTGAAGAGGCTGAGGCGTAAGGCGTCAACTGTTCTGCTGCACCGGCCGTTCCGCGACTTTCACTTGCACGCTGAAAGGTTTTCCGTGACGGATGCCGCCCAGCACCACGAGCGCACCGGGCGCTTTGCCGGCGATGCGGTTGAGCGCATCGCTGCTGTTCATCACCACGCTGCCGTCAATGCTCTCGATCACATCGCCGGGCGCCAGCCCGGCCTTGCCGCCGGGTCCGTTCGGCGACACGCTGGTGATGATGAAACCGTCCGTGCTTTTCAATTGGAAGGCTTGCGCGAGCTGCGGGGTGATGTCCTGTGGTTCCACGCCCAGATAGCCGCGCCGCACCCGCCCATAAGCGATGAGCTGTTGCATGACACCGCGCGCGAGGTTCACCGGGATGGCGAATCCGATGCCGTTGGAGCCGCCGCTGCGAGAAAACAGTGCGGTGTTGATGCCCACCAGTTGGCCGCGCGCGTTCACCAGTGCGCCGCCGGAATTGCCGGGGTTGATGGCGGCATCGGTCTGGATAAAATTCTCGAAGGTGCTCAAGCCCAACTGGCTGCGGCCCAGTGCGCTGACGATGCCGTGGGTCACGGTCTGGCCCACGCCGTAGGGATCGCCGATGGCCAGCACTACGTCTCCGACGTGCAGGTCATCGGAACGCCCGAGTTCGATCGGCTTCAGATGCGGCAGTCCGATTTTGATCAGCGCCAGGTCAGTGTCTGGGTCCACACCCACCACCCGCGCCGCAGCGCTGCGGCCGTCCGCCAGCCCTACCTGGATGGCATCCGCACCACTGATGACGTGGTAATTGGTGAGGATGTAGCCGTCGGCGCTGATGATGACGCCTGAGCCGAGGCTGGTCTCCAGGCGGTTGCGCGGCGGTCCCGGCGGCTGATTGCCGAAATACCGCCGCCAGAACGGGTCGTCCCTGAGTGGGCCAACAGCTTTTGCGCGCCGTGCGCTGTGCACGTTGACTACCGAGGACGAGGAAATATCCACGGCGCCTGCGTAAGAGCCCACAACGCGCTGCGCGGTACTGCCGCCGGAGCCGGTGAGCAGGCTGGGGCGGAAGTACACCACCACGAAGGCGATGGCGAGTCCCACTACCATCGCTTGCAACAACAGGATCACGGTTCGCGTCAGGGCTTTCATCGGCATACGCTAACACGGGCCGCGCGGCCCGTCAGCCGGGGTCTTCGATAGTGGCGGGGCCGCAAAGGCGCTGTGTATAATGCGCCATTCTTTTTTCTTCCGCCTGGTTTATCCCGTCCCACGGGCTCGCCGGTCCGTGAGCAGCGGTTCTTGAATTCTCAGGAGTGGGGTGAATGAGCGAAGAGATTGACAAGAGCAAACGTCACTTCCTCACCGTCGCCACCGTGGTGGTCGGCGCCGTGGGCGTGGTGATGACGGCCGTGCCTTTCGTATCTTCCATGGAGCCCAGCGCCCGCGCCCTGGGCTTGGGCGGTCCGGTGGACATTGACGTCAGCAAGATCGAGCCGGGCGGCATGATCAAGGCCAAATGGCGCGGCAAGCCCACCTGGGTAGTGCAACGTCCTCAAACCGCGCTTGCCGAATTGCCACAGAACGACCCGAGCTTGCGTGATCCAAATTCCGACGAGCCGCAGCAGCCTGCCTATGCCAAGAACGGCTGGCGTTCCATCAAGCCGGAACTGTTCGTGGTGATTGGCATCTGCACGCATCTGGGATGTTCGCCTTTGTATGTGCCGCAGCCCGGCGACCCCAGTGTGGGACCGACCTGGCCCGGTGGTTTCCACTGTCCCTGTCACGGCTCGCTTTATGATCTGGCCGGACGTGTTTTCAAGAACGTGCCGGCGCCACTCAATCTGCCGGTGCCACTACATTTCTACGTGAACGACAAGGTGATCCGTATCGGGGAGAACCCCAAGGGTTCTACTTCCAAGTACACCGAACCGCTGGTGTGGTAGGCATGTTTGCGTTCGCCAATCTTCTTGAGTATGTGGGGAGGCTCGCCTGATGAGCGCCGAAAAAGAAAAACGCGACTATCTGGATGTCACCGGTGGCTGGCTGCACCGTCTGCGTGACTGGATAGACGCTCGGTTTCCCATGTCCTCGTTCTGGGAAAAGCACATATCCCAGTATTACGCGCCCAAGAATTTCAACTTTTGGTATTTTTTCGGTTCCATCGCCCTGCTGATCCTGGTGAATCAAATCCTCACCGGCATCTTTCTCGCCATGAATTACAAGCCTGCCGCCACCGCCGCGTTTGCCTCGGTGGAATACATCATGCGCGACGTGAACTGGGGCTGGTTGATCCGCTACATGCATTCCGTGGGCGCCTCCCTGTTCTTCGTGGTGGTGTACCTGCACATGTTCCGTGGCGTGATGTACGGCTCGTACAAGAAACCGCGCGAACTATTGTGGATATTCGGCATGCTGATCTATGTGGCACTCATGGCGGAGGCCTTCATGGGCTATCTGTTGCCCTGGGGTCAGATGTCCTTCTGGGGTGCGAACGTGATCATCTCGCTGTTCGGCGCCATCCCCGGCATCGGCGCCGGTCTGGAGCAGTGGATACGCGGCGACTTCTACATCTCCGACATCACGCTCAACCGTTTCTTCGCGCTGCACGTCGCGGCGGTGCCGCTGGTACTGTTGGGTCTGGTGCTGTTCCATCTGATCGCGCTGCACGAAGTGGGCTCCAACAATCCGGACGGCATCGAGATCAAGAAGCACAAGGGCGCCGATGGCATTCCGCTGGACGGCATACCCTTCCATCCGTACTACACCATGAAGGATATCTGCGGTGTCACCGTGTTCATCGCGATTTTTTCGGCGATCATTTTCTTCTCACCGGGATTGCATGGACTGTTCCTGGAGCCGTCCAACTTCGAGCCGGCCAATGCGCTCAAGACGCCGCCAGACATCCATCCGTTGTGGTATTTCGGACCGTACTACGCGATCCTGCGTTCCATCCCGGACAAGGGACTGGGCGCGCTGGCATTGCTGGTGTCCATCGTGATCCTGTTCGTATTACCCTGGATTGATCGCAATCCGGTGAAATCCATCCGTTACCGTGGTCCACTCTACCGGCTAGTGCTGTTTCTGTTTGCACTTACTTTCATCGTGTTGGGCTACATCGGCATGCAACCGGCCACCGCGTTCTGGGCCGAAATCGGTCAGCGCATTTCTGAACTGTATTTTCTATTCTTCGTGACTTCCTGGGCGTATTCCAGGCCGCGTTCGCGTGTCTTCCTCGTGATTACTTTTATCGTCGTGATGGCCATCATTACTTTCCTGGATGCCATCAGTTGGGTGTCCAGCGCCGCCACGCTCAAGATGATTTCCTGGCTGATTCCGCTGGTGTATTGCATCATTTTCCTGCTGCTGCCGGCCCTGGCCGGGAAGCTCGTCGAGCCGAAACCGGTTCCGGAAAGGGTGACAGTCAAATGAAAACCATTGTCTGCGCGTTGTTGCTGGTTGTGCTGCCGGTATTCGTCCACGCCCAGGATCTGGGTATGAAACTGCAATCAGCCAATGTTGACTTGAGCAACACGGCTTCGCTGCAACGCGGTGCCAAGTTCTTCGTGAACTACTGCATGGGCTGTCATTCTGCGCAATACGTGCGCTACAACCGCGTGGGCCAGGACCTGGGGCTCAACGACGCCCAACTGGAGAGCTATCTGATGTTCGCCGGCGGCAAAGTCACCGACACCATGGTGAGTGCCATGCCGCAGGCGGACGCCACGAAATGGTTCGGCACGGCACCTCCTGACCTGTCGCTGGAATCCCGCAGCCGCGGCGCGGACTGGATTTACACTTATCTCAAGTCTTTCTACCTCGACCCGAAATCCACCACCGGGGTGAACAATGCGGTGTATCCGCATGTGGCCATGCCGGATATATTGTGGGAACTGCAGGGCACGCAGAAAGCCGTATTCAACACCGTGAAGAATCCCGACGGCAGCACTTACCAGGTGTTCGATCATTTCGAGCAGGTGACGCCCGGCAAGATGACGCCGGAGCAGTTCGACAAGACGGACCATGACATCACCAATTTTCTCGCCTACATGGGCGATCCGGTCATGCTCAAGAGCCGGAGTCTGGGCTTGCGGGTCATCGGTTTCCTGATCGTGTTTTTCATCTTTGCCTACCTTCTGAAGAGAGAGATTTGGAAAAAAATACACTGATGCACGGTGTGGTCGGGCGCGTCACATGACGCGCCCGCACACCCGTTTCGAAGAGCCGTTTCCTGCCCACAGGCCGACCGCCATGACGCTATATTCACGAGCTAGTTGTCCTCACTGCCACCGCGTGCGTTTCGTGCTCGCGGAAAAAGGCATCGCCATGGATATCGTCAACATCGAAGGCAGCAAGCTGCCCGAGGATCTGCTGGAACTCAATCCCTATAACAGTGTGCCGACGCTGGTGGACCGGGACTTGGCGCTCTACGATCCGCGCATCATCATGGAATACCTGGACGAGCGTTTTCCGCATCCGCCGCTGATGCCGGTGGATCCGGTGGCGCGCGCGCGTTTCCGTCTGGCGCTCTACCGTATCGAACGCGACTGGTACAGTTTGGTGGACGAGATCGAGCAGTCACCCAACAAACCACATGCACGCGCACGCAAACTGCTGCGTGAAGGTTTGCTGGCAGCCTCCGATGCGTTCGCCGCCAAACCGTTTTTCCTGAGCGATGAATTCTCGCTGGTGGATTGCAGCATTGCGCCCATCCTGTGGCGTCTGCCGCGCTATGAGATTGACATTCCCGCGCAGGCCAAGGCGCTGAGCAGATATTCCGAACGCATCTTCCACCGTCCGGCATTCAAATCTTCCCTCACCGAGATCGAGCGCGAGATGCGCGAGGCTGCCTGAACAGCCGCAGCAAGGGATTGTTCCGCCATGCTTTCCAGAAAGCCCTACCTTCTGCGCGCCATGCACCAGTGGATCGTGGACAGCCGTCACACGCCGCATCTGGTGGTGGACGTGAACGTCGCCGGCGTGGAGGTACCGCCCGGTTACGCCAAGGACGGCAAACTGGTGCTCAACCTCAGTTACGACGCCACCGACCGGCTGGAACTCGCCAACGAGCGTGTGGAATTCTCCGCGCGCTTCGGCGGCGTGTCGCGGCATCTGCGGATTCCCATGGACGCCATTCTCGCCATCTACGCACACGAAACCGGCCAGGGCATGGTATTCGGCCCGGAAGATGAACCCGCGCCCGACGGCGCAGCCTCTTCTGCTGCGGCTACTTCTAAATCCGCCAAACCGGCCGGCACGAAGAAGCCCAGCCTCAAGGTGGTCAAATAGCTTTCTCCCCACATCGTCCCTTCTCCCCTTTTAAGGGGAGAAGTAGGATGAGGGGATTCTTCAATCCGTATCGCACCAGAAGCAGTAATGGTTAGGCCCGCACCCAGCAATCTCAACCGCACTGTCCACAAGCTGAACAAGGCGCGGCCATCGCTGCGCTGGCGGCTGCTGACCTGGGCCTTCGGACGCGCGGTGCGGTTCGTGCGCACCGGCGGTCTGCGCTTCGAGGATTTGACCGAAGAACGTGCGCTTTTGCATATCGCGAACAAGAAGCACGTGCGGAACCATATTGGCTCGGTACATGCCGCTGCCATGGCGCTGCTGGCGGAAACCGCCACCGGCGCGGTGCTGGGTATGAACGTGCCGGATGACCGCGTGCCGTTGTTGAAAAGCATGCAGGTGGAATACCTAAAGCGCGCGAAAGGCGATCTGCGCGCCGAGGCCACACTGGATACCGCCGCACGGGCGCGGATTCTTGCCGAAGAAAAAGGTGAAATCGTAGTACCGGTAAAAGTCACGGATGAGAGCGGTGAAGAGCCAATCCGGTGTTGCATGTTGTGGGCTTGGGTGCCGAAGAGACGGCCATGATCAAAGTCATTCAATACGACATCACCGATCTGGATGTGGACGTGATCGTCAACGCTGCGAACACCACGCTACTGGGCGGCGGCGGCGTGGACGGCGCCATCCATCGTGCTGCCGGCCCGGAAATGCTGGCCGCTTGCAAGAAACTCGGCGGCTGCCCCACCGGCGAAGCGCGCATCACGCCGGGTTTCCGGCTCAAGGCCAAGTGGGTGATCCACACACCAGGCCCTGTCTGGCACGGCGGTCATAACGGCGAGCCGCAACTGTTGGAGAACTGCTACCACAATTCATTCAGTCTGGCGAAAGAAGCCAAGGCGCGCAGCATCGCGTTCCCCAACATCAGCACCGGCGTGTACGCTTATCCCAAGGAAGACGCGGCACACATTGCGCTCAAGGCCATGCACGCAAACGAAAAGGATTTCCGCAGCATCGTGGCTTGCTGCTTCGATGCGGAGAACGCGGCGATATACCGGAATCTTCTGGGCGCTGCTGCCGCATCGGAAGATGATTGATTAGACACGGGGCGGCATTGACCGCCAAGGATGGCGGAAATGTAGATTTTGCAGCACCAAAAATCTACCCCA
>JBOIBC010000012.1:0-13062 GCA_050739295.1 Gammaproteobacteria bacterium | reverse complement strand
ATCGTCACCTCGGCCCGGCAGCACGATGACCAGAGGATGACTGGCGGCTTGTTGCGGAGCGGGAATTTCTTTTAACGGGATGGGACCGGCGGGTTTGCGGATATAACAACCGGACAGCAGCAGGCTTAGTAATGTCATGGCAATGAGGTATCTGACGAGAATCGAGTTGCGGAGTGTGCACATGAATCATCCTCATGATTTCTTGTGATGAGCATTTCCATCGGAATTGGAGAATGACGAAAATCAAGCAGCATTGAACGGGGGCTTTTCCTTGCGTCCGGCATCCGTCGCCGACCCATGTTGCGGCATGGCATGCACACGTTCCAACTTGCTACAGTGCGCCAGAATGTTCGCATGCACGGCATCGCGAAGCGCGCGCGCATCATCGCCGTGTTTACCCGCCGGCATGATTGGCGCCAGCAATTCCACTTCTACCCGGCCCGGACGCGGCCACAAGGTCTCACCCGGCAGGATGTCGCGTGCACCGCGGATCACCACCGGCACCACGGGGATGCCGGCACGGGTGGCAGCCAGGAAGGCACCCAGATGGAAGGCACGCAATCCCGGTTCCGGTTTGAACGTGCCTTCCGGGAACACGCCAAGCGATACACCATCCCGGGCCAATTGGATGAGACGAGTGGCGTCGCTGAGAGCCGTTTTGGTATCGAAACGCTCCACGAATTCCGAGCCCAGCCGGACCAGCAGCCAGCCGATCAGCGGGGTCTTCATGGCTTCGCGCTTTATGACAAACCCGAAGCGCGGTGGCAGAGCGGCGGTGAGCAGGGGACCGTCCAGATAAGTAGCGTGGTTGGAGGCCAGAAAACAGGCACTGGTCGGCAGATGTTCCAGGCCCACGACTTTCAAGGGGATCCCGGCCAGGCGAAACAGTATCCGCGCCGCCCGGCGGGCCCAGCGCCGGCGGCGTTTCCGGCCCGGTATGGCAATCACACACAAGGCGGCCGGCAGGGCGAACAGCAGGCAGGCGGCCCAGACCCGCAAGGGGAAGACCAAGGTGTATAGGCGGGTAGCAGGGGATGGCATGGCCGCAGGCAGTATCCGGGTTCAATCCGGTCCTCGCAAGCCGGCCAAAATGTGCTAATATTTTACATAAGAAATTAGAGTTTATTGTAATCATTCAGGACACGGACCTTGTCAGTTATTGGTTTTCTATGTTGTTTGTGTACAAAGCAATGTTAAAAACCTGGTGAGGTGTTCCTATGGCTGAATATGTAATCAAAGAAAGCGTTGCTGTCCATAGCACCCAGCGGACGGCGCGGCCGGTTCCAGTCGCGAGTGCCCGGGAAGTGGAAAGCTTTCTGGACGCGATGTGGAGCGAGCGCGGATTATCGGATAACACGCTTGCCGCCTATCGTGCGGACCTCCAGGGCCTGAGCCGCTGGCTTGATGAACAAGGTGTCGGAATCCTCAGTGTGGGACGCGATCATCTGCTCGCATTCCTCGCATGGCGCGTGCAGCAAGGCGCGCGGCCGCGCTCCACCGCACGACAATTGTCGAGTATCCGGCGTTTCTACCGTTACATGCTGCGCGAAGGGCATGTCAGCGAGGATCCGAGCACGCGCATTGACATGCCGAAGCTCGGCCGGCCGCTGCCAAAATCCCTGACCGAAACCGAAGTCACCGCACTGCTCAATGCACCGGATGTGGGAAATGCGCTGGGCGTGCGTGATCGCGCGATGCTGGAATTATTGTACGCCACCGGCTTGCGCGTGTCGGAACTGGTTAGCCTGCGTCTCGACCAGGTGAATCTGCGTCAAGGCGTGGTGCGTGTGCTCGGCAAAGGCAATCGTGAACGGCTGGTGCCGATGGGGGAGGAAGCCCAGACCTGGATTGAGCGGTATCTGCGCGATACGCGCCGCGATATCATCGGGACACAGCAGACGGATTTTCTGTTTCCCACGCGCCGCAGCGCCCACATGACTCGTCAGGCGTTCTGGCACATTATCAAGCGTTATGCCCAAAAAGCCGAGATACGCGCGACCATGTCGCCTCATACCATGAGGCACGCGTTCGCCACGCACCTCCTCAACCACGGCGCCGATTTGCGCGTGGTGCAGATGCTGCTGGGGCATAGCGACGTATCCACCACCCAGATCTACACCCATGTGGCCCGCGAACGCCTGAAAGACCTGCACGCCCAGCACCATCCGCGCGGCTGAGAAGCCGGCGGCATGCAGCGCGGATGGCTCGTAGCGCATCTCATCAGGATACATGGAACGCGCAGCCGCACCAGTTGTCTTACCGACTATGACCAGATTGCATTTCACATGAAAATCAGGCTGGCTCTATTTATTGGCTGCGCATTGCTGGGCGCCGTGCTGATTGCACATGCAGGCAACAGCACAAGTGTCGAGGCACGATTGGCGAAACAACTCGGTCTCAAACCCGCCGATGTGATCGCATCGCCCATCCCCGGTTTATATCGCATCACCATTGGTCCTGCCGTGGCCTATGCAAGTGCCGACGGCCGTTATCTAATCCGCGGTGACATCATTGACATGCGCGGTGGCGAGAATCTCACCGCCAATCAGCGTGCACAAGCACGGCTGGCGTATCTCACGCAACTTGCTCCGTCCGACATGATCGTGTTTGCATCATCGCACCCCAAACACACCATTACCGTGCTCACCGATATTGACTGTGGATATTGCCGCGCGCTTGAGCGTGACCGGCCCGCGCTCAACGCCATGGGGATCACGGTGCGTTATCTTTCCTATCCACGCGATGGCAAAGATTCTGTTTCCTGGCAAAAAGCGGTAGACGTGTGGTGCTCCAAGGATCGCAAGGCTGCATTTGAATCAGCCATGAGCGGCCGAACAGTGAAAAGCGCCGAATGCAGCAGTACTGCCGTAGCAGCGGGCTACCAATTCGGTCAAATGCTGGGCCTGGATGGCACACCCGCCATCATCACCGAGCACGGCCAGCTGATTGATGGCTATCTGCCGCCACAGGAACTCGGATACGCGCTGGGTATGGTACCGCAATCTGTTCGAGACGCGCCGCATTGAACCTGCTTGAGGTAGATCAAGCGCGAACGTCTGATTTTGTAGGATAATACGTGTACTGCACGCGAGTAATCGCCTGTTAAACCGCTTCTGGTCAGTGTTTGACCGGATGGCATTTTATTATTTGAAACCCCTGGAGGTTAGCATGTACAAGAAATTATCTCTTGGCGCGCTTGCGCTTGTGGCCGTATCGCTGGTTGCCACGAATGTCTATGCCAAAGATTACACGGTGAAGGAACTCAACAGTGGCGCCGGGGGCACCTTCGTGTTCGAGCCAGATTTTCTGCACATTCAGCCGGGTGACTCGGTGCACTTTGTGGCCACCGATCCTGGCCATGACAGCCAGTCTTATCTGGTGCCCAAGGGTGCAGCCAGCTGGAAGAGTGATGTTAGCAAAGACATTACCGTGAAATTCACCAAAGACGGCGTGTATCTTTATGAGTGTTTTCCGCATCACATGTTCGGCATGCTCGGTGTCATCCAGGTGGGCAAGGCTGTGAACAAGGCCGAGGCCGAGACTGCCGCCAAGGCAATGGAAGCCAAGGAAATCATGAATCAGGGCCGCCTGACAAAGCTCATGGCTGAAATAAAATAGGTTTGTGCGGTTTAACGCAATGGAATAAAACGCCCATCCTTGATGGGCGTTTTTTTATCAGAGATTCAGCGATCCAGAAGGCTTAATTTCCCGGGTTTGCCTTCCCAGCTCTTGGCGTCGTCGGGAGCCGGTTTTTGCTGGGTAAGCACCGGCCAGGATTTGGCCAGCTCGGCGTTCAACTCGCGGAATTTTTGCTGATCTTCCGGCAGATCGTCTTCGGCATAGATCGCGTTGATGGGGCATTCCGGCTCGCACAGGGTGCAGTCAATGCACTCGTCCGGATCGATCACCAGGAAATTCGGACCTTCATGGAAACAGTCCACCGGGCAGACCTCCACGCAATCAGTATATTTGCACTTGATGCAGTTTTCGGTGACGACGAAAGCCATGGCTCATGCCTCTGCGTATGTGGAACGACGCGTTAATTTTGCCACAAGCATTCGCCGGATGCAGGCTCAGGCCTGCGCCGGTTTTTGCCAAGTGCTGATGTGGAACTCGAACTGGCCGCGGCGCCGGTCCTCGAAGAAGCGCTCCAGCGTGTAACGCACACTGGGAAAGGCGATATCCGTCCAGGGAATCCGGCTCTCGTCAATCAGCACCGTTTCCAGGGTCTCGGCCCCAACGCCGAATTGCCCACCCCGCAAACGGCCGCGGAACATGAAATGCACCTGGCTGATATGCGGCACGTTTACCAGCGCCAGGGGCGCCAGCAACTCCACGTCCGCGAGGGCTTCTTCACGCGTTTCGCGCACTGCCGCCTGTTCAACGGTTTCGCTGTTCTCCATGAAACCCGCCGGCAGCGTCCAGTAACCCTTGCGGGGATCAATGGCACGGCGGCACAGCAGGATCTCATTTTCCCATTCCGCCACGCAGCCGACCACCAGCTTGGGATTCTGGTAATGGATGACGCCGCAGTGCTCGCAGACATAGCGGGACAGGTGGTCGCCGGGTGGAATTTTCACCATCACTTCGTGACCGCATGATCCGCAGTATTTCATTTGGTTATCCATCAACCCGGGCGCCGCGTGTCAAGCATGCAGTCATCGTCGTTACGGTAGTTATTCATACCTTATGTAACATGAATTAAACAGGCTTATCGCGTCTGGTTTGTTGTCCTGTCAAGAACAGTGCGAATCACGAGGTTACCATAATCGCCATAATGCAATGACGATCTCCGTGAGGCATGTATACTGAAAGTATCGAGCCAGGGCACAAACCCGAAGCTTTCCAATTCAGCATGTACGGCCAATTGGAACCATCGTTATTACAAGTGAATATATTGTTGCTTCATAACTGACGATTGCAATACGCCACACGATGAAATGGAGTTCACGGAATGCGTAGTTTCTTAATTCTTGAATACCACCCGTTGACTGTTTCAAGACTGACAATCTGCCAGAAGGCAGTGATATGTGCTGATCGGACAGCGATCCCATCCGGGGTTGGCAATCAGTGCGATCGCGTGCGTGTGGAAATGCCCTATCAATCTGGTGAACCCGTTTATGCGGGAGCAGGGTCGTGTTGAAGGAGCAAGTGATTCCATTTGCCGCCGGTGACGGGTTGCAGTGCAATCTGATCCATATGCTGTCGGAGAGACCGTCACCGAAAGGCCCGGTGCTGCTGGTGCACGGCGCCGGTGTACGCGCCAATATTTTCCTCCCGCCCGTGCAGACCACGTTGGTGGATTTCCTGGCCGAAGCCGGATATGACGTGTGGTTGGAGAACTGGCGCGCCAGCATTGTGTTGCCGCCGAACCGCTGGACGCTGGACCAGGCTGCGGTTTATGACCATCCGGCGGCAGTCAATAAAGTCATGGAGCAGACTGGGGCGCAGGAACTCAAGGCTGTGATTCATTGTCAGGGTTCCACCAGTTTCATGATGAGTGCCGTTGCCGGCCTGGTGCCGCAGGTAAAGACCATCGTCAGCAATGCCGTATCCCTGCATCCGGTTGTGCCCAAGGTATCCAGGATCAAGGGCGTGGTGGCGGTACCGATCGTTTCAGCTTTGACCCCGTACCTTAATCCCCAATGGGGGCTGCATGCTGAGGGCGCGGTACCAAAACTGATCAAACTCATGGTGGAGTTGACCCACCACGAGTGTAATAACCCGGTTTGCAAACAAGTGAGCTTCACCTACGGTACAGGATTTCCGGCGCTCTGGTCGCATGCAAACCTGAGCGATGAGACCCACGATTGGATCAAACACGAGTTTGCGCACGTGCCGTTACGGTTTTTCCAGCAGATGGCGCGCTGTCTGAGCAAGGGGCACTTGGTTGCGGTGGAGGAACTCGAGGAGTTGCCACGTGATTTTGTCGCCCAACCCCCGAAAACCGATGCACGCTTCGCTTTCCTTGCAGGCGAACAGAATATCTGTTTCTTGCCGGAAAGCCAGATCCGCACCCATGATTATTTCCAGCAGCAGCGCAAAGACTTTCATTCCCTGAAGATCCTTCCAGGTTACGGGCACCTGGATGTCTTCATTGGCGAGCGCGCTGCTGACGATGTATTTCCCATCATTCTGGAAGAGCTTGATCGGCCAGGTTAAGGAGAGTTTCCATGTACATGCCGGGAAGACTCAAACGACAGGCAGGACGTTATGCACTGGTGGACGATATCCCGTTCAAGTTGCCAGTACAGTCGGCGCAGACGCCAGCGTTGATGGCGGCATTTGCCATCAATGCGGACAAAGCCGCACAACTCCTGCCCGGAAACGAGTTGTACCCCTTGCGGCTCTGGAACAGGGGGTTGCTGGTCATCACGGTGGTCAATTATGAGGTCACCAACATCGGCAAGTACATCGAGTTCAGTATCGCCATCGCCTGTACGCATGGCCACCGGCCGGCGCCACGGTTACTGCCGGCACTCTTCAGTCGCATCTATGGGACCGGACAGTACGTCTATGACCTGCCGGTGAGCACGGAGGTCTCGGTCAAAGGCGGCAAGGGCATCTGGGGCATGCCCAAGCATCAAGCCAACCTGGATTTCGTCGTGGGTGAGCAGTGGGTCAGCAGCCAATACGATCTGGACGGTCAGTTGGTGATGCGTATTGATGTACAGCGGCCGCGGCATGCGTGGATGCCAGTAAGTATGGCCGGCACCAATTATTGCGCATTTCGCGGCATGCTCATGGCCTCCTACATCTATTTCAAGGGAAAACTCGGTTTTTCCTTGTTCAAGAAAGGTGCTGCCCGCCTAGTGATCGGTGACCATCCACGCATCCAGGTTTTGAAGTTTCTGGAGATCAGCCCGCAGCCGTTGTTTACCGGTTATTTCCCCGATACCCATGGCGTACTCGATGACCATTTCGACAGCTGGTTTCTGAGTCATGAGCAACCGCCGCAGACACCGATGCAAGGAATGGAGAGCGTGGTCAACCTGGGGCAAAGTCAGGAGTGGCTGTCGCCACCGAAACGCCGATGAATGATCTCGGTTTGATGTTAAATACTACGTCAAGGAGCAGGACATGAAACAGAAATTACTGGCATTCAACAACGCCTATATTTTTTTCGGCACCACAGTCTATGTAGGCGTACTGTGGGCGTTACATTTCTTCTGGTTTCCTTCGTGGCGTGATTTCAAAGTTGAGAACTACTACGACCAGTTTATTCCAGAGACTACGGCGGCTACAAAATTCTTTACGATCGTCGTGCCGATCATGTTCCTGTGCTATGTAATCATGGTATGGAAGGAATGGAAAACCGGCATGCGCTGGATTGCGGTGGGGGCACTCGCTTGTCTCACTGTGACTACTTATGTGGGTACTCTGCACATCATTCCGATAAACAAAATTCTTGCACAGCATGTCACCGATCAAGCCCAGCTGACTGATCTCTTTCAGCGCTGGATGTTTCTGAACGATATCCGCTGGGTGCTGATGACCGTGTCTTGGGTACTGCTGATGTATTACTTCGGCTCCAAAGCCTACAAGCTGGACACGCAGTCATGAAGCGTATAGGTGTACTGGGTGCGCTTGTCGGCTTGATTGCGGCCATTACTATTTTAAGCGGTGTCCTGCAGATGTGTTGGCCCGCTCTGGTGCTGGGCTTCGTGGGTGGACAGACTGGTGCGACCGCCGATCATTTCTTCGGCATCATCGGCATGTTCATGGTGTTGTTTGGCGGCTTGATGCTGCACGGTGTGCTCGCGGACTCCGCGCCGGCCCTGCTGTGGTCATCGCTGCAGAAATTCGGCGCCGTCGCAGCAGTGGTCCTTGGTGTCTACCACAGTATCTTTTCATCTATGGCTCTAGGCGTCGCTGGTTTCGATCTATTATCTGGACTGCTGGCGATTTTCTATTGGCACAAGATTGCTCGTATAGGGGAGCCGTGATGCTGATGCCTAGCCCACGCACATGAACAGCAACGACAGCATCCCCAGCCTGGCAGCCAAGTCGGTGGATGTAATACCACGCCGTTCACTGGTTCTGGCCGGTGGCGGTATGCGGGTGGCCTGGCAGGCAGGCGTTCTCAAGGCCCTGGAGGAGGCTGGACTCACATTCTTCCACGGCGATGGCACCTCCGGCGGCACCATGAATCTGGCCATGCTGTTATCGGGACTGTCGCCGGATGAGATGTGTCGGCGCTGGCGCAGCCTCGATGTAAAAGATTTCGTGTCGCTGTTGCCATTGCGCGACTATCTGCATGGTTTGAATGTACCGGCCCTGGGCGATGCCGATGGCATTGCCAAGAAAGTGTTTCCGCATCTGGGCATTGATCCGGCGCGCATTCGCCAGGCTCAGGGTATGCTCGGCACCTTCAACGTCTGCAACTACACACGCAAGACCAATGAAGTAATCTCGCATACCGACGTTGACCTGGAGTTATTGGTCGCCGGCATATCCCTGCCTATCTTCATGCCGCCGGTTGCCCGGCAAGGAGAGTTATATCTGGATTCGGTCTGGATCAAGGATGCGAATGTCAGTGCAGCGGTCAAGCGCGGAGCCGAGGAATTATGGCTGGTGTGGTGCATCGGCAATACTTCGGCCTATCGCAATGGCCCTTTCAACCAATACGTGCACATGATCGAGATCAGTGCGGCCGGCAAGCTCAATGAGGAATTCGAATGGATCAATGATCTCAACCTGCGGATTGCGCGTGGCGATTCACCTTACGGTCAGAGGCAGCCTGTGCGGCTGCACGTGATAAAACCCGAATACCCGCTACCACTTGATCCGGATTTCTATGCGGGGCGTATCGATGCCGCCACGCTTATTGACCAGGGCTATGCTGACGCAGTGCGCTGCATTGCTTCCGCCCGTCCCGAGGGCGCACCACTTGTACCAGAGGCCACACACATGCGCAATATTTCCCCCGGTATCAGTTTCCGCGAGACCATGGCCGGTGACTTCGCACTCGATGCCACCGATCCAAATGACGGTGCCGCGCGAGGTAAAACAGATGGCCTACGGCTCACCATGCATGCCACCATCAACATTCAGGATTTACACGCTTTTATACTGGACCCACAGCACAGCGGCAGTATCACCGGTCATATCGATTTCCCACCCTTCGGAGAAAATATCCCGGCGTTCGGTGGTATGTTCCAGTTGTTCGCGCCCAGCAATGAAGCGAAGCTCAAATGGATGGTCTACGAACTGGCTTTCAAACATCAGGGCAAGTCCTATTACCTGGCAGGCAAGAAGCACGTGCGCGCGGGTTCGATCTTTCGCATGTGGTCGGATACCACCACCTTGTATACACAATTGCACGCCGGGCCGGATGCCAGCGGTCCAGTGGTGGGCGCGGGCGTGCTCACGCTCGGCGTGGGGGATTTATTCAGGCTCATGTCCACCTTTCACGCCACCAACGCTGACTCCTTCGGCGTGCGGCTGCGCGCCATCACCGCATTCGCGGGGTTCTTCATCAAGCAGCTTTGGCGCAGCTACATCCTCAAGCGCTGAGTGGCCTTTCAGCAGGTAAACCCAAGAACATGAGGCGTCAGTCGAGGAATATATGGAAACAAACTGGGATGTGATCGTGATCGGCAGCGGGTTCGGCGGTGCGGTCAGCGCCTGCCGGCTTTCCGAAGCTGGCTTGAAGGTACTGGTGCTGGAACGCGGGCGGCGCTGGCAACCGCAGGACTATCCGCGCAATCCGGGTGATGCCTGGTTCTGGGACCAGGACCAGCCGCAAAAACACAATGGCTGGATTGACCTGCGTATCATGAACCGCATGTCGGTTGCACAGGGCGCGGGGGTGGGCGGTGGATCACTCATCTACGCCAATATCTCCATCGAAGCGGAGCAACGTGCTTTTGCAAACGGCTGGCCGGCGGAAATTACCTATCAGGAACTCAAGCCCTATTACGAGCGTGTGGGCAAGATGCTCAACGTGCAGACACTGCCTGGAAACCAGCTGACCGAACGCTACAAGCTGATGCAGGAAAGCGCAGGCAAGCTTGGTTACGGTGAGCGTTTCCGCCCGCTGGATCTGGCGGTGACTTTCAATCCCAAATGGAATTACGGTCTGGCGGATGCCTTCAGTGACAAACACTCACAATCCTGGACCAACGCGCAAGGAGTACAGCAGGGCACCTGCGTGCACTGCGGAAACTGTGACATCGGCTGCCAGGTGAAAGCCAAGAATACCCTGGACCTGAATTATATTCCGCAGGCGGAGAAGCACGGTGCCGAAGTGCGGCCATTGCATCTGGTCTATAACGTGTCCGTCGAGCGGGGCCGCTATCAGGTGCACTTCAACCGCATCGTGGACGGGCGGCTGATCCCGGGCCATGAAACTGCCGAACGGGTGATCCTGGCCGCGGGCTCACTCGGTTCCAGCGAATTGCTGCTGCGCGCCCGTGACCAATACCGAAGCCTGCCGAGTATCAGTCGTTTTCTGGGACACAATTGGAGCTCGAACGGTGATTTCGTGACGCCGGCTGTTTATAAGCAGCGGCGAATCTCGCCGACGCAGGGGCCGACTATCACTTGCGCCATCGATTTTCTGGACGGTGCCGTGGATGGAGAGCAATTCTTCATAGAAGACGGCGGCTTTCCCAATCTGCTCAGGGATTACCTGCAATCAACCCCTCGCCGGGGTCATCGCGTGATCACGAAATGGCTCAGGCATCTGACAAACCTGGACGATCCGGTAAGTGATGTCATGCCCTGGTTCGGGCAGTCAGTAGATGCCGCTGATGGACGCTTCTATCTCGGCCGCCCCTGGTATGCGCCATGGCGCCGGCAGCTCAAACTGGATTGGAATGTGGCACGCTCCGAGCCCACCATCAACGCCATGGTAGACATGCACAAACGCCTGTCACAGGCGACCGGTGGCGAGGCGAAAGTGCCATTTACTTGGGAATACCTGAAGACATTGATTACGCCGCATCCACTTGGCGGTTGCAGCATGGGCACCACACCCAGCGATGGCGTGGTCAATCACGCAGGCGAAGTATTCGGCTACCCGAATCTCTATGTGGCCGATGGCGCGATTGTGCCGCATGCTCTGGGTCTCAATCCCTCGCGCACTATCGCGGCCTTGGCTGAGCGCAATGCTGCGCGCATCGCGCAGGGCCAGCGCTGAACACAATATAGGGGTAACGGATGGCTGATATCAGCTACCTATGCCTTTCGGACATGCATCTTGGCGCCGAGAACAGCTTGCTTACCCGGCTGGTTCCTGATCCGGCGCATCCCAAATTATTGATTGCCGATCCACACGTAGCCAGCGACGTGCTGGTCCAGTTGGCAGCGTGTCTGAGGGCGGTGGTCTCCCATAACCGGCCAAACCACAAACCCCGGCTGATTCTGAACGGCGACGTGCTGGAATTGGCGCTTGCGAATGTCAATACGGCGGCGATGGTATTCGAGCGTTTCATGGAATTGACCATGAAACCCGGTCAGGAGCTTTTCGACAGCACCATGTATTACGTACCCGGCAATCACGATCACCATTTGTGGGAAGTCGCGCGAGAAACACAGTACATGGAAAACTATATCGCGGGTGTTCCCTGGGGAGGCAATCTTGTTGCCCCGTGGCACGCCACCAACATGTTTCTGGGCAATTACAAGGATGTGCCCTCGTACTTCCTGAATAGGCTGATTGTGCGCATGGGTTACCCAGAGGGGAAACAACCACGTGTCCTAACCTTGTATCCGAATCTGGGGCTGCTGAGCCGCGACAAGAACAAATGCGTGGTATTCAGTCACGGCCATTACCTGGAGTCGATCTATGAACTCATGACCACGGTGCGTTCTGTCCTGTTTCCCGGTAACAAGGTACCGGGAAAAATATGGGACCTGGAAGCCGAAAATTTTGCCTGGATCGATTTCTTCTGGTCCACCCTAGGGCGCTCCGGAGAGGCGGGTGCGGACGTGGAGTTGATCTATGACAAGATGCAGGATCAAAAACATTTCGGGAAGCTGCTGGACAATATCGCCAGGTACATAAACAAACAAATCCGTTTCCCGGACATCTTATGGATCAGGGGAAAGCTGATATCGCAGGCACTCAAGGCGACCCTGGGCAAACTGGCGGAAAGGGAAGTAAAGGATACCGGCCAGCCCTTGAGCCAGGAAGCGGAAGCAGGATTGAAAGTTTACTTGGAGACGTTGCTACGCGCACAGATCGCGGATGAGAACGGCAGTCCCGTCCCACGCGATTTGACCTTCATATTTGGTCATACCCACAAGCCCTTTGAACGCAGCCGGGATTACCAAGGGTATGCGGGTGCAGTTCAGCTGTTCAATAGCGGTGGCTGGGTGGTGGACTCGCAGAGCCCGACACCAATACATGGGGGCGCCGTGATCGTCGTGGATGAAGAGCTAAACAGCGCCTCCATCCGCATGTATAACGAGACAACCGACGACCGGCTTCCGCCATCATCACCTTCTGTATCATCACAGCTCCCCAACAAGCTGACGACCCGTTTGGAAGGGATCATTGGTCGTACCCCGGCATGGGATGCGTTTACGGAGGCGGTCCACAAGACGATCCCGCTGCAGCGCAAGAATCTTCAAATGAAGATCATGCAATAGCACGTAAATAATGGTGCCCGGAATCTGGTGATGACCGTGCTCTCATGCGAGCACAGTAGCCATCGGCCCGAACGCCCCGACATGGGCGAGCAGCAGGTCTGCGAGCGGGCGCACAGGGATGTGCGCGCTGGGCCATTGCGTTGCGCAGGAAAGCGTCACGCAATGGTCGGGGCTGGCATTCACACCAGGGAGGGTTCCGTGTCACGTGACGCGTGGCGTCAATTTGGTGCCCGGAGTCGGAATCGAACCGACACTCCTTTAGGGGGAACGGGATTTTGAGTCCCGCGCGTCTACCAGTTCCGCCATCCGGGCAGTGAATTGAAGCGTGAAAGGGCGCAAATTATATAAGGAATCGGCCTCGGTTGGCATCTCCCGAATTACTCGCAGCCGATTGCCCGGGATCCGCGTTGTGTCTGGGTGAACATTAACACCATTCGGGCTCCTGTATGCTACGCGACACTTGTG
>JBOIBC010000011.1:0-13227 GCA_050739295.1 Gammaproteobacteria bacterium | reverse complement strand
ATGCACAACGTCCCGTGACGCTGCCGCCGCTCAATGTCTGCATCGAAGTTTGCCTCGACCATGAACCGGGCAAAAGCGGTGTCGAACCCGCACAGGTGCCAGCGCTGGCAGACTATATAGCCAGTCTGCCGCATTTGCGTCTGCGCGGCCTAATGAGCATCCCGCCGCCGTCTGATGATCCCGCGACGCAGCGCATCGCCTTTCGCCGGCTGCGGGAACTGTTCGATACGCTTAATAATAAACTTGGCCATGACTTCGATACCTTGTCCATGGGCATGTCGGGTGATTTTGAGGCGGCCATCCTGGAAGGCGCCACTCTGATTCGGATAGGCACAGCGATTTTCGGTGCACGCCCCACAAAACATTCCTGAAATCCTGTGCAGCCGGTATGCTAGCCACAAATCGGGAGGTTGCTTTGACTACTGATACGCGAATTGCATTCATCGGCGGCGGCAATCTGGCTGCCGCCATCCTGGTGTTAAAACAGGCCGGTCTGCGGAAGATTCTCCTAAAGGCGCTCCACGCCGGTCGCGGTCGCGGCGCGGAACTATCGCAAGAATTCGTTGGGGAACGGCCATGAGCGGCAACAGTCTCAGTGCGCTGGTTTTTCTCGTCAATATACTGTTGGGTTTGTACACTGCAGCGGTGATGCTGCGCTTCTTGCTGCAATGGGTGCGGGCGGATTTCTACAACCCCGTCTGCCAAGCCATCGTGAAGCTCACCAACCCGCTGCTGCTGCCGATACGGCGCATCATCCTCGGCTGGCGCGGCTTGGATTTCGCCGCGGTGGTGCTGGTGATCATCATCCAGATCATCAACGTGACTCTGATATTGGTCATCCTGCGATTTTCCATGGATCCGCTATCGGTGGCTTGGTGGACCCTGCTCAAGATCATCTTCGTTCTCGTGAATCTCTACTTCGTCACCATCCTGGTGGAGGCACTCTTGAGCTGGACCAATCAGGGTCAGCGCAATCCTGTCGCGAGCCTGTTATGGGGCGTCAACGCGCCGTTGCTTCAGCCGCTCCGCAAGCTCATACCGCCGCTAAGCGGACTGGATTTCTCGCCTCTGGTGGCGCTGATCCTGCTGCAAGTCATCAGCATCCTGCTGCCTTTGCCGGGAGCGTTGCGCTGACGGCGGCCGGGGCATATTGCAAAAAACCCCTGTTTTTTAGCTTGAACCCTCACACTTTTCCCCGGCGTGTGCTAGATTTCGCGGCGTGTTCTGCACCGCCATCCAGAGGAGACCTACATGGCTGCAAAGAAAAAAGCTGCTTCCAAATCCAAGGCAAAAGTGAAGACCGTCGCCAAGGCCACCAAAGCTCCGGCGATATCGGCGGACAAGCCGCTGACCAAGTCGGAAACCTATGCCTATCTTGCCCACACCACCGGTCTGAGCCGCAAGCAGGTGGCTGGTGTGTTCGGTGGATTGGCCGAACTCATTGGCAAGAGCTTGGGCAAGAAAGGTCCGGGCGCGTATGTGGTGCCGGGCCTGATGAAGGTGCGCGTGGTGCGCAAGCCTGCCACCAAGGCGCGCGAGGGCATCAACCCGTTCACCGGCCAGCCGACCATCTTTAAGGCCAAGCCCGCCCGTAACGTGGTCAAGATTCAGGCCCTCAAGGCCATGAAAGACATGGTGAGATAAACCATTCCGGTCCGGAGCTGCGGCAACGCGGCTCCGGCTGTTCCTGGTTTTTGAATTACTACCGGCGCATCGCTGCCAGTAACGTTATCTCAGTGCCAAAGCCCGCTGCTTGGCCAGCATCAACTCTGCAATGGGTACATACAACAACTCTGCGAGTTTGTGCATCAGCGCATCCTCGTACTTGTCGAGGCTGCCGTCTTCGTACGCAACCCGCCACAGCATCTCCAACAAAGCCCGCTTCCCAGGCTCTTCCAAGTGCGCGTTCAGCAAATGGGTGAAGTCATAGAGCGACACGCTTTGGTCCGATTCCGTTTCACCGGCAGCAATTAGCGCCTGCGCTTCCTGTTCCGTCAATAAAAACCGCTGCGCCAGCATCTTTTTGGCGCGTTCGAGCTCTCCGGGCTTCTCTTCCATGTCCGCACGCGCCATTTCCACGCACAACGCCGCCATCGCAAGCCGCAGCGCCTGCTGCGGATCCGCGCCCGGCTGCGTGCGGTTCGCATTCAGGTTCTTTTCGATGAATGCGACAAATGACGCGAACATTGCTTTCTAAAAACCAAAGCCCAGTTTCAGGCTGTAGGTATTATTGCCGGCAGTGCGATTCGCCTCCAGGGCGATATTCACCACCGCCAGACTCACGGCCAAGCCCACGAAACCTTCATCGGCGGTGAAACTTTCATCACGCAGGCCCGTGGACGCATCCGGCGTGCTGTTGATCCATACGCGGCCGATACCGGCATAAGGCGTGAACGGTCCGAAGCCTTTCGATACTGTCAGATCCAGGCTCTTGGTGTTGAAACCAAGCTGACTCACGCCGCTCAAATGACTGAAGGCCGCACGCAAACCCAACGCCGGCATGAGCGTGCTGCCATCCAGAATCGCATAGCGGAGATCAGCACCGTAGGCCTTGATATTGGAATTGGTGGCGAAACTGTAGAAACCGCCCACGTCGAAACCGAACGGCAAGCCCTTGCTCACGCGCAGCCGCGCCATGGGAATGGTACTCACGTCGCTGCCGTTGGTGGCGGTATTCCAGGTGGATTGATGCGCCAGATTCGTGGCGCTCACGTCGAGGCCTAGATCAAAACCGGTGATGCCTTCCGGCGCCGCCGACTGGAGCTGCTTGAAACTCAACACCGCTCCCAGGTCCGCGGACAGATCGTGGAACTGGCTCTGGGTAAGCGCCGGAAGATTGTTGATATCGTTGCCAGCGAATGCGCTGCCGATTGGCACCAATAATAGAAGTACAAATACAAGACGACGCATATTGAATCTCCTCGTATTACATTTTCAGCAACACCACTCTCTCATCATGAGTTTAACAGGCCTCACGCATCGCCGGAATCATTATTAAAGTAATCCACCACCGTTCGGCGCAACTCATTCAGGCGTCCGTGAAAAAAATGACCCGTGCCTTTGAATACCGAGATCGCGGGTGGATGCGGCAGATTCTTGGCCCACTCAAACACCGCTTGCGGCGACACCACCTCGTCGGCATCACCCTGGATCAACAGCCACGGACAGCCGGGCAATTTAATGGATGTGGCATCGAAGCGCTCCACCGCCGGCGCCACCGTCACCAGCCGCTTGCCCGGCCGTTCGCTCTGGGCACGCAGCGCAATATACGCGCCGAAGGAAAAGCCGCCGAGCCACAGTGGAAGTCCGGGATGCCGGGTGTCAATCCAATCCATGGCCACCAAGGCGTCATTGGTTTCGCCGATGCCGTTGTCAAACGTGCCTGCGCTCTTGCCGACGCCGCGGAAATTGAAGCGCAAACTCACGGCGCCCAGATCGTTGAAGGCGCGCGCCAATATATAAGTAACCTTGTTGGTCATGGCGCCTTGTTGCAAGGGATGCGGATGACACACCACCGCGACCGCGCGCGGCGCGGTTTCCGGCACATCCACAAGGCCTTCAAGCACCCCGGCTTTCCCGGCGAAACTCACACGCGCACTGGCACTCACGCAGGCACCTCCGAGGGTCTGCTGTCCTTGCGGGATGTCCCAAAACTAATGACGGTATCCTCAGGTCCAGGCGCAAACGTAGTACTGCGTGCGTGCAATATCAGTCCGCCGCCTTGCTTGATCGCCAGCAACTGCAAAGTACCCTCAGGGCAGTCAGCCAGATATTTTTCGTAGGTGTAGGTCTCGGTGAGATGGGTTTTCTGAAACACCCAGCCTTGGTTCAAGCGCCGCCACAACTCCTCATAAATCGCCTCTTCGTCGAATGCGATACGGCCGCGCATGCCACGGTTGACGCCTTTGGGATCACCTGACTCGGCGGCAACCATGGGCAATTGGAAAGCGAGGCCACGCCCCATGGACGGTGCGAAAGCGGTACACACCAGCGCGTTATAAGCATCATTATCGGTCGCGGCCAGCAGGATACCCACGTCATGCAATTCAAGTGAAGCTTCCGCAGACTCAGAAAGTATTTCGCCGTAATACACCGGGATGCCGGCGAGGCGCGGTCCGCTCAATCGGTGCCAGGAATTGTCCACCACCAATGCATTGGCGCCGGATTCGATCAGTATTCGTGCGAATTCTGTGGTCCAGGGTGACGCCCCCACGATCAGCAAGCGGTTGCTGGCTGCCGCGGCCAGTCCGAAAACGCGCGCGATCCGTTCGAGCGTGAGACCGTGTATCAGTACCGTGGCAAATACCAGCACGAACATGAGCGGCACCAACAATTCCGCATCAGCGTAACCCGCGGCTCGCAGACGCGGCGCGAGCACACCGGCAGTGGCCACAGCCACCACACCGCGCGGCGCAATCCAGGCCAGCAGCAGACGTTCACGCTTGTGCATGCCCGCGCCGAAGGTGGCGACCCATACCGCCAGCGGGCGCGCCACCAGCATAATAACCACGATCAACAGCGCTCCATCCCAGCGCAAATGACTGAGGATGTGCGGGTTCAGATCGGCAGTGAGCAGAATAAAGATGATGGAAACCAGCAGGATGGTGATGTATTCCTTGAAGCGGCGCATCTCCTCGATGCCCGGCAAATGCATGTTGCCCATGACGATGCCCATGACGGTGACTGCCAACAGGCCGGCTTCGTCCTGCGTCGCATTGGCGGCCACGAACACACCGATCACCAGCGCGAGCGTGATGGGCAGTTTCAGGTATTCCGGCACCACGTGACGGCGGAATGCCCGTCCGAGCAAATAGGCCACACCGCCGCCGAAGACACCGCCCGCGGTAATGGCAGTGCCCAGATCCCAGGCCACCTTCGGCGAAAATCCCCCGCCACCGGAATAGATGAAATACTCGAATACCAGCACCGCCAGCAGCGCACCGATGGGGTCGTTGATGATGGCTTCCCACTTGAGATAGGACGCGACACGGCGCGTGAGTTTCGCCTGACGCAGCAGCGGCAGAATCACCGTCGGTCCGGTGACCACGATGATGGCGCCGAACACCGCCGCCACCGGCCAGGACAGGCCGCCGACGTAGTGCGTGGCCAGGCTGTAAAGCACGAAACTGATGGGGACACCGAGGTACACGAGCCGCCGCACGCCGATGGCGGCGTGTTGCAACTCATGAAAACGCAAATTCAATCCCCCGTCGAACAGCACGACGGCAACTGACAGGCTGATGATGGTCTCAAGCGCATGTCCAAACTGCAGTCCGGGCTGCAGCAGGTGCAGCCCGGGTCCCACCACCAGACCGGCAATAGTCAGAAGAATGATGGCCGGCAGTTTGCTGCGCCAGGCAAGCCATTGCGTGGCCACGCCAAGCACCAGAATGAGAGCAATTGCGCCTGCAAGATCAATATGAAAGTCGGCCAACAAATTCACGGCTTTTGTCCGGAGCGAAGCGTACGAGTATCATACTGGTTTTGAACGCCGGCTCATCCCGCAATGAACCGCAATTAGCCCAAGAGTGAATGCCATGAACAAGATCATCGAACTCGAAAACCGTTATTGCGCCCACAATTATCGCCCACTACCGGTGGTGCTCACTCGCGGCGAAGGCGTGTATGTATGGGACGATGCCGGCAACAAATATCTGGACATGATGAGCGCCTATTCCGCTGTCAGCCACGGCCATTCTCATCCACGTCTGGTGAAAGCGCTCAAGAATCAGGCTGACAAGCTTGCTATCGTGTCACGCGCGTTTCACACCGACAAACTCGGTCCATTCCTGAAGAAGGTCTGTGAACTCACCGGACAAGACATGGCGCTGCCCATGAACACCGGCGCCGAAGCTGTGGAAACCGCACTCAAGGCAGCACGCAAATGGGGCTACAAGGTCAAAGGTATTGCGACGGACAAAGCCGAGATCATCGCCTGCGAAGGCAACTTCCACGGCCGCACCATCGCGATCGTCGGCATGTCCAGCGAAGCACAGTACAAGGACGGCTTCGGCCCGTTCCCGGTGGGGTTCAAAGTTATTCCCTACGGCGATGTGGCGGCGCTGGGAAAAGCCATCACGCCGAACACCGCCGCGTTTCTGGTGGAACCCATCCAGGGCGAAGCCGGGATCGTGGTGCCGCCCGCGGGTTATCTCGCCAAGTGTGCAGAGCTTTGCAAAAGGAACAATGTGCTTTTGATCTGCGACGAAATCCAGACCGGTCTTGGCCGCACCGGCAAACTACTCGCCTGCCAGCACGAGAACGTAAAGCCAGATGGTTTGATTCTCGGCAAGGCGCTGGGCGGTGGTCTGCTGCCCGTGTCCATGTTCCTGGCGCGCCGCGATGTCATGGATATATTCACTCCGGGCGACCACGGCAGCACCTTTGGCGGCAATCCACTGGCTGCGGCTGTGGGGCTGGAAGCGCTCAACGTAATGATGGAAGAAAAACTTTCGGAACGCTCGGCAGAAATGGGCACTTATCTATTAGACAAGCTGCATGGCCTCAAGAGCCCGCTCGTTAAAGATTTACGCGGCAAAGGTTTATTCATCGGAATCGAGATTGATCCGCACAAGGCCAGCGCGCGTGAAGTCTGCGAACACCTGATGACGCACGGCATCCTCAGCAAGGAAACCCACGAAACCGTAGTGCGCCTGGCACCGCCACTGGTCATCACCCGCGAACAGATTGACTGGGCGGTGGAACGCATTGACCTGGTGCTCAGGGAAATGACCAGAGTGCGAGCCACCGGCTAATAATAACCACATTGTTGATTGTATAAAGCTGGCACAGAACAGGAAGCCATTTCATGGATACGATTGTCGAAGAATCAAAATCAGAGCGTGGTGATGCTCACCGTCTCAAACTGCGTAACCTCAAACCCAAAGATTACGACGATATCCGCGAGACCATGCTGGTCGTCTACCCGCATCTCGGCGCGTGGCCGCGTGAATATTACCTGGCCATGCTCAACCACTTTCCGGAAGGCCAGATCGGGATCGAAGACAAGGGCCACATCGTGGCAGTGGTATTGTCACTGATCGTGGATTACGGAAAGTTCGGCGATCACCATACCTACAAGGAGATAATCGGTGGCGGCGATCTTTCCACACACGATCCGGACGGGGATGTGTTGTACGGCATCGAGGTCTTCGTGCACCCGGATTACCGGGACATGCGTCTGGGCCGTCGCTTGTACGATGCACGCAAGAACCTGTGCCGTCAGCTCAACCTGCGCGCAGTGGTGGCCGGTGCGCGCATACCCGGCTACCATGAACATGCAGACAATATTGGTCCGGATGAATATATCGAGCTGGTCAAGCGCAAGGAAATCCGTGATCAGATTCTGAGTTTTCAGCTGGCCAATGATTTCCACGTACGCCGCATCATACGCGACTACATCCCGAACGACGTGCAATCACACGGCTACGCGGTATTGGTCGAATGGAACAACATCTTCTACCAGCCGAAGAAACCTTCAGCCGTCAATCTGCGCAAATCCACGGTCCGTGTCGGCAGCGTGCAATGGCAAATGCGTTCGGTCAAATCCGTAGAAGAACTGACCCAGCACATGGAATTTTTTGTGGATGCGCTTGCGGGGTACAAGTGTGACTTTGCCCTGTTCCCGGAATTCTTCAATATCTCGTTGATGGCGCTTACGCCGGGAGCATCGCCTGCGGAAGCGATCCGCTCATTGGCGAAGTACACCGCGCCAGTCTGCGATGCCATGCGCAAACTGGCATTGTCCTACAACATCAACATCGTGGCCGGTAGCATGCCAGTGTACGAAAACAACGAGCTTTTCAACGTCTCATTTCTGATGCGCCGCGACGGCAGCATGGAATCACAGTACAAACTGCATCCCACGCCGGATGAGCGCAGCTACTGGGGGGTACGCGGGGGCAATCGCCTCAAAGCCTTCGATACTGACGCCGGCCGCATCGGCATCCTAGTGTGTTATGACTGCGAGTTTCCGGAGCCAGCGCGCATTCTCGCGGATCAGGGCATGCAGATACTCATGGTGCCGTATTGGACCGACACCAAGAACGGCTACCAGCGCGTCAAACGCTGCGCCCAGGCGCGGGCCATCGAGAATGAATGCTATGTGGCCATTACCGGCAGCTGTGGAAACCTGCCCAAGGTTGAAAATGCGGATATCCAGTATTCACAGTCAGCAGTGTTCACGCCATCCGACTTCGCTTTCCCGCACGATGGGGTAGCGGCGGAAAGCACCCCGAATACCGAGATGACCTTGATCGTGGATCTGGATCTCAACAAGCTCAAGGTACTGCACGAACAGGGCGGCGTGCGCAACCTGTGCGACCGCAGAAATGATCTCTATCGTGTCGAATGGCGCGGCCCGCAATAGCGCCCGTTCACGCCGGCATGGCGCGGTCTTCAGATAGATAAATCAATCCGCGGATGTGGCGGTAGATATACCACACCCAGACGATGAAGAATCCGATCCAGCCGATCACAAAGCCCACCAGCACCAGATAGCTCGCTGCGATCAGGATGCACCACAGGATCGCATACCAGAAAGAGCGGATCATCCACGCATGGTGACTGTCCATGACCACGCCATCGTCGCCACGCTTCACGTAATTGATGATGAGCCCCACGATGCTGAGGATGCCGGTGATGGCGCCCAGCAGATGCAGGATGTAGGCCACGATGGTGACGCCGTGGCCATGTTGTGGTGTATTCATGGAAAAGCTCCTTATCAACTGTAAAAGTACTGAGTGCTGCGTCAAGATCAAAGCAACGCCAATTCTTACCTTTTCGCAATACTCAGCACATAGAACACAGCACCTTCGCAAGGTCTTTAGACTGCATGGGGCGCGGCGGCGGGGAATTCAAGACGCACACGCCGGTTTTGTTTACCCTTTTTTTCAATCTTGGTGACCGTCACGGCGCCGATCTCGCCGATTCGCGCCACATGCGTGCCGCCGCAGGGCTGCAGGTCAATGCCTTCCACATTCACCAGGCGGATGCGGCCGACGCCGCGTGGCGGCTGCACCGACAGGGTTTTCACCAGTTCCGGATGCGCGTCCAGCTCCGCATCGGTGATCCAGCGAAAGGACACGGCGGCATCGCGCTGGATGAGCACCTTGAGTTTTTCGTTGACTTCATCCTTGTCCGGTGTCTCCGGCAGATCAAAATCCAGCCGGCCGTAACCGTCGCCCACCTGGCCACCCGTGACCGGCGCGATGATGATAGCGCTCAGCAGATGCAAGCAGGTATGCATGCGCATCAGACGGTGACGGCGTGTCCAGTCAATTTCCGCCGTGACACGCATCCCGGGCGTGAGCCTGTCCGCCGCTTCCGCCGGAATGTGCACGATCTCGCCGGGCTGAGCGCCCTTGCGGGTATCGGTGATGCGCAATTCGCGGCCGTCCGCCAGCCGCAGTATGCCGGTGTCGCCCGGCTGGCCGCCGCCTTCCGGATAGAACACCGTACGATTCAGTTGTATGCCGTGCTGGTCCATGGCAATGACCTCGGCTTCGCAGGTGCGCGCATAAGCATCATCGCGGAATACGGTTTCGGTCATCCGGTTTACTGACCCTCTGTCGGCTCGAATTTGAGTGCGGCGGAATTAATGCAATAGCGCAGACCAGCGGGCGGTGGCCCATCTTTAAATACATGGCCCAGATGCGCGTCGCAGCGTGCACACACGACTTCCACGCGCCGCATGCCGTGACTCGAATCCGCATGTTCTTCCAGGTTTGCCGAGCCGGCCGGCGTGGTGAAACTAGGCCAGCCGCAGTGCGACTCGAACTTGGCATCCGAGGTGAACACCGGATTGCCGCAACACACACAGCGGTACACACCTGACGCGTGGTTGCCGAGATACGCACCGGTGCCGGGACGTTCCGTGGCCTTCTGGCGGGTCACCGCGTATTGCTCGGGCGTCAGCTCAGCGCGCCAAACCTCATCGGGTTTGCGGATCTTGTCCATGCTCACCACAGCACGTTATTTGGATGTTTTTTGGCCAAGAAATAATCAATGCCCAGCACCCGACCTGCGCCGGTAAACATCAGCATCAGGAAAATAAGGATGCACAAGCTGTCGTGGCTTGAAATATCCCAGAACACGGAGCCTTTCATGAACCAGAAGTTGAACACCATGAACGCGGCTACCAGCGCGCTGAGGCGCGTCGCGAAACCCAGCAACAAGCCGATGCCAGAGCCGAGAATGCCGAGCGCCACCAGCCAGGCGAACACGAGGTAATGGTCGGCGGCGAACGCCAGAAAACCGCGGTAGAACAGGAATGCCTTGTCGAGATGGGCAATCATATAAGCGCGCATGCCATCCGGCGCCGAATACTCGGCGAAATGTGACCACTTGCCGTAAGCGTCCTTCAGGAACAGGATGCCCATGGCGATGCGCAGCAACGCCACCGGCCAGCCGATCACGCGATTACCAAAAAAACCCTGCGCCATGGTGCCCTCCTGCCGGTGAAGTGAAATGCGGATTCGTGCAGCGATCGCAAGGTAAGACCACACCCGCACGAAAAATACGCCGAGGAAAGTATGCCCCAAGTCACTCAAGCCGTCATGCGACTAAGCTTGATCAATCCGGTATGGCGAGGCGCGCGGGCGGCATTCCGGTGAACATTCTGGTAATCTAGGCGCCGTTTCCAGTATTGTTTCACCCCTGATTCATGGGAGATACCCAATGCGAAGCCGCATTGTTGCCATCGTTCTTGCCTGCACGGCACTCACTGCAACCGCTGCTGCCCGCGCGGCCGGCGACATCGCCAAGGGCAAAGTTCTGTCGCAAACCTGTCTTGGCTGCCACGGCATCACCGATTACACCAACGTGTATCCCACCTACCGCGTGCCCAAGCTCGCAGGCCAGAGTGCAGCGTATATCGTGCATGCGCTGGAAGAGTATAAATCCGGCGCACGCAGCCACCTGACCATGCACGCCCAAGCGTCGTCTTTGAGTCAACAGCAGATGCAAGCTATCGCCGCGTATTTCCAGAGTCTGGGCAAACCCGATCAAACCCCGTGAGAGGCCCGTCAGTCATGCACCGCACACTGCCATTCATAATTGTGACTCTGGGGCTTGTGTTGACCGCGACGGCACTGGCCGGCACGCCGGCCGCGCCCGCGACACCCGCCTGGGCGGCTCAACACTTCAAGGACACCTGTTCTTCGTGCCACGGCGCCGACGGCGCCCACCCGATTCCGCTGCCGGGCAATCCGCCGCCCATCATTGCGGGCCAGTACCGGGATTACCTCATCCAGGCGCTCACGGAATACCGCGACGGGCAGCGCAAGAACATCATCATGGCGCCCCAGGCAAAAGCCTTGACGGATGCCCAGGTGAAAGCACTCGCGGCCTATATCGCGAGTCTGCCCACGCCCTTGGGCGAGTTGCCCCGACCGGATTTCGGCCACTAACACCGCTCATCAAAACGCCCCGCTACGCGGGGTGTTTTCGTTTTGGCCATCAGCGAGAACCCGTCACGAAGTGCGCGAGTAACGGCAATGGCTGTCCGCGCATTATCATGATGATACCGGTCAGGCCTCAGCGGGAATCGAGAAGCTCATGCGCACGGATGCCGTCAAGAAATCACGCACTGCGGTGGATGTTATCTACCGCAGCGAATCGCGGCGCGTGCTCGCCACATTGATTCGTCTGCTGGGCGACTTTGACATCGCCGAAGAAGCGCTGCATGACGCTTTCACCGCAGCGCTTGCGCAATGGCCTGCGGAGGGCGTGCCCGCCAATCCGCGTGCCTGGTTGGTGTCCGCCGGCCGCTTCAAGTCTATTGACAGACTCCGTCGCGGTGCGCGCTTTGACGCACTCGACGAGGTGGCGGTGCAGCTGGAGGCCCTCCCCGACGAGAGTGCGACAGCGGATGCGGAAACCGAGAGTATCGCGGACGACCGGCTGCGGCTGATTTTTACCTGCTGTCATCCGGCGCTCGCGCCCGACGCCCGGGTGGCGCTGACGCTGCGCGAGGTCTGCGGTCTGACCACCGAGGAAATCGCGCGCGCCTTTCTCACTGCTGCCCCCACGCTGGCGCAGCGCATCGTGCGCGCCAAATCCAAGATTCGCGAGGCGCGCATTCCTTACGAAGTGCCGTCGCGCGCGGAGCTGCCGGAGCGCCTCGATGCCGTGCTGCGGGTGATTTATCTGGTATTCAATGAAGGCTACTCTGCTTCCTCGGGCGAGTTGCTCACGCGCGCCGATCTTTCCGGCGAAGCCATCCGCCTCGGCAGACTGCTCCACGAACTGCTGCCAGAACCGGAGGTCACGAGTTTGCTGGCGCTGATGCTGTTGCAGGAATCGCGCCACGTCGCGCGCACCACGCCCGAGGGCGAGGTGGTGCTGCTGGAATACCAGGATCGCAGCCTCTGGAACCGTGAACAGATTGCGGAAGGACTAGCGCTGGCGGAACGTGCACGCGCTAGCGGCCGGCCTGGTCCATATGCATTGCAGGCGGCAATTGCGGCGGTGCATGCGCAGGCCGCGAGTGCCGTCACCACTGATTGGAACCGGATCGTGCAGCTATACGACGCGTTGAATGAACTGCATCCCTCACCGGTGGTGGAATTGAACCGCGCCGTGGCCATCGCCATGCGCGACGGTCCCGCGGCAGGTCTCACCATCATTGACGCTCTGCTCGCGCGCGGCGAACTCGCCGATTACCATTTGGCGCACGCGGCTCGCGCGGATCTCTGCCGCCGACTGGGCAGAGCCGAGGAAGCCCGTGCCGCCTATCAACGCGCGCTCGGCCTCGCGCTTCAGGAGCCGGAGCGGCGTTTCCTCGAACGGCGGCTGGCAGAGCTGGGGGCTTTGTCCCGATAGAAAATCCTCCCCCGCCCTCCTTTTCCAAAGGAGGGAGTTGAGGACCCCACTCGTGTCAGGAAATTTTTCCGGGAAACTTTCAAACTGCCTGTCGAAATCCCGGATTACCATTCGACTATAGGGTAACAGCACCCGAATCATGCTCTGGAGGAAACATGAAATACCTGTGCCTGGTTTATCTCGACGAAAAGCGCTTGCAAGAGGTTCCCGACGCCGAATGCGTGGCCTTCGATGCGGGTTTGCGAACCGACGGCCGCTGCCTCACCTCCGAGGCGCTGCAGTCGGTGCATAGCGCCACCACCGTGCGGGTCCGCAACGGCCAGGTATCGGTCACCGATGGTCCGTTCACCGAGACCAAGGAGCAGTTGGCCGGGTTCTACATGGTGGAGGCCCGGGATCTGAATG
>JBOIBC010000010.1:0-13656 GCA_050739295.1 Gammaproteobacteria bacterium | reverse complement strand
CTTCTTGGCCTTGCTGCCGACATCAGCGGACGCGGAAAACTGGCCCTTGGTAAGGCCGTACACGCCGTTGTTCTCGATGATGTAGAGCATGTTGAGATTGCGCCGCATGGCGTGGATGAACTGACCGAGTCCGATGGACAGCGAATCGCCGTCGCCGGAAATGCCGATGTAATACAGATTGCGGTCCGCGGCATTGGCGCCGGTGGCAATGGACGGCATGCGGCCGTGCACCGCGTTGATGCCGTGGGCTTCAGAGAGGAAATACGTCGGCGTTTTCGATGAACAGCCGATGCCGCTCATCTTCGCGACCTTGTAGGGCTCGATGTTCAACTCCCAGAACGCCTGGATGAGCGCCGCGGTGATGGAATCGTGGCCGCAGCCGGCGCAGAGCGTGGACATACCGCCTTCGTAGTCACGCGCCGTAAGGCCCAGCTCGTTTTTCGGCAGCTTGGAATGCGAGACTTTTGGTTTCTGCATGAAACTCATGCCGCGGCTCCTTTGGCGAGCGCTTCACTGACGCCGCTGATAATGCAGCGCGAATCAATCGGCATGCCGCCGTAATGCAGGATGGAAATGAGCTTGCGTCGGTCCACGTTCGTTTCCAGCAACAATAATGACTTCAGTTGCGCGTCGCGGTTCTGCTCCACCACGAAGATGCGTTCGTGGCGGTCCAGAAACTCGTCCACCTGTTTGCTGAAGGGGAACCCGCGCACCCGCAGGTAATTCACTTCGGTGCCCTCACGCGCCAGCACGTCGAGTGCCTCGCGCACCGCGGCATCGCAACTGCCGACGGAGACCAGCCCGGTGGTGATGCCTTTGCGGCTCTTGATGATGGGCGCCGGCACCAGTTCTTTCGCCGTGTCGTGCTTGCGCCGCAAACGATCCACCACGTCCTTGTATTCGTCAGCATCTTCGGTGTAACCACCGTGGCGGTTGTGGCCGGAGCCGCGCACGAAAAATGCGCCCTTGGGGTGCACGCCGGGGTAGCTGCGGTAAGGAATACCGTCGCCCTCTATATCGGCATAGCGATGGAACACCTGCATGTTTTCGAGCTGTTCGCGCGTGTAAACCTTGCCGTGGTCGGGTGCGTAGTTCGCGTCCCACTGGATTTTCGGGACCATCCAGTCGTTCATGCCGATGTCGAGGTCGGACAACACGAACACCGGTGTTTGCAGACGTTCGGCCAGATCGAAAGCGGCGATGGCGAAATGGAAACATTCCACCGGGTCTGCGGGGAACAGCAGCACATGGCGGGTGTCGCCATGCGATGCGTAAGCGGTGAACAGGATGTCGCACTGTTGGGTGCGCGTGGGCATGCCGGTGGAAGGCCCGACGCGCTGCACGTCGAACAGCACCGCCGGGATTTCGGCATAGTAGGCGAAGCCGATGAATTCGTTCATGAGCGAAATGCCGGGGCCGCTGGTGGGCGTGAAGGCACGCGCCCCGTTCCAGGCGGCACCCAGCACCATGCCGATGGCGGCGAGTTCATCCTCGGCCTGCACGATGCAGTAGCGGTGTTTGCCGGTGCCGGGATCAACGCGGCAGCGTTCGCAGAATTGCTTGAAGGCATCCATAAGCGAAGTGGACGGCGTAATGGGATACCAGGCGCCGACGGTGGCACCGGCGTACACGCAACCCAGGCCCGCCATGGTGTTGCCGTCCACCATGATGTGGCCATCGGTGGCGTGCATGGGTTCGAGCCGCAAGGGCAGCGGGCACGTAAAATGTTCTTTCGTGTACTGATATCCCAGTTCGATGGCTTTGAGATTTCCGGCGATGAGTTTCGCCTTGTCGGCAAAGGTTTCCTTGAGCAGTTGTTCCACCACCTGCATGTCGAGATCGAGCAGAGCCGCGAGCGCGCCCAGATAGCACACGTTCTTCATGAGTATGCGGGCGCGCACGTTCTCGAATTCCCTGTTCACCAGTTGCGCCAGCGGGATGCCGATGATGGTCACGTCCTCGCGCACGATCTGCTTGTCGCGCGGCCAGGTGGAATCGTATATGAGATGGCCTCCGGGGCTGACTTCCGCCAGATCACGCGCGTAGGTCTGGGCATTCATGGCCACCATGATGTCCACGCGGCCGGAACGCGCCAGATAGCCCTCGCGGCTCACGCGAATCTCGAACCAGGTGGGCAGGCCCTGGATGTTGGAGGGAAAGAAATTCTTGCCCACCACCGGGATGCCCATGCGGAAAATCGCCTTCATCAGCAGGCCGTTGGCGCTGGCCGAGCCGGTGCCGTTGACGTTGGCAATCTTGATGACGAAATCGTTGATGCGCGTATTCATGTTCAGGCCCGGCGCCGTTCGGGCACCGGTGGCGCGCCCTCATCACTGGCATACGGAATCTTCAAGGTGGATTTCTGCATGTCCCAGGCGGCGGTGGGACAGCGTTCGGCACACAGGCCGCAGTGCACGCACTGGTCCTCGTCCTTCACCATTACGCGGCCGGTTTGCTTCAGTGGCGCGGACACATATAGCAACTGCTGGCGATTCTCGGCAGGCGCCTTCAGGCGCGAACGCAGATCATCTTCCTCGCCGTTGTGGGTGATGGTGAGGCAAGCCGTCGGACACACGTCAATGCAGGCGTCGCATTCGATGCACAGCGGCGCGAAAAACACCGTCTGGATGTCACAGTTTAAACAGCGTTCCACTTCCACTTCGGTCTGCTCTGCACCGAAACCCAGTTCTACTTCAATGTTAATTTTCTTGAAACGCTCCTTGAGGCTCACGTGCGGCACCAGCCGCCGTACTGAGGAGTCGAAGCTGTTGCTGTAACTCCATTCGTGAAGACCCATCTTGGTACTGGAGAGATTCATGGCATACGGCAAACGCGCGTTGATATCCTCGCCATGACAATATTTGTGGATGGAGATCGCCGCCTGATGGCCGTGCTCCACCGCCCAGATGATGTTCGCCGGCCCGAAACCTGCGTCGCCGCCGAAGAACACGCCGGGCCGCGTGGACTGCATGGTCTTCTTGTCTACCACCGGCACGTGCCACTGATCCAGCTCGATGCCGATGTCGTTCTCGATCCAGGGAAAGGCATTCTCCTGGCCGATCGCCAGCACGATGTCGTCGGCGGGGAAAACTTTCTCGCCGGTTTTTTTCGATTTGAGTTTGCCACCCTCCTCGTGATATTCCAGTACCTCAAACCGCATGCCTGAAAGACGGCCGTTTTCCAGCACAAACTCTTTTGGTGAATGACACTGCACCATCTCGACTTTTTCCTCGATGGCTTCCTCCAGCTCCCAATCGGAAGCCTTGGTCATGGTAAGCGGCTTGCGCGCCATGACTTTCACATCATTGGCGCCCAGACGCAGCGAACTGCGACAGCAATCCATGGCGGTGTTGCCGGCGCCGATGATGAGCGCCTTCTGGCCCACGGAATCAATGTGACCGAAGGCTACCGATTCGAGCCAGTCAATGCCGATGTGCACGTGCGCCGGATCGTCATGGCGGCCGGGGATTTCGAGGTTTTTGCCACGCGGTGCGCCACTGCCGACGAACACTGCATCAAACCCTTCCGCGAGCAGCGCCTTCATGCTCTCGACAGGCTGGTTCAGGCGCAAGTCCACGCCCATGTCCACGATCATGTTGATTTCTTCACTGAGCACGTTCGCAGGCAGCCGGAACGCGGGGATGTTGGTGCGCATGAGTCCGCCCGGTTCGGGCTGCTTTTCGAACATGACGATTTCGTAACCCAAGGGCAGCAGATCATTGGCAACCGTGAGCGAGGCGCAACCGGCGCCGATGCAGGCGATGCGCTTGCCGTTTTTCAGTTTCGGGATCTTCGGCAGGCGTTCCGCGATCTCGCCCTTGTAATCGGCAGCCACGCGTTTCAAACGGCAGATGGCTACCGGCTTCTCGTCCACGCGGCTGCGCCGGCAAGCAGGTTCACAAGGCCGGTCGCAGACGCGCCCCAGGATGCCGGGGAATACGTTGGATTCCCGGTTCAACATGTAGGCGTCGGCGAAGCGGCCTTGGGCGATAAGACGGATGTATTCGGGTACGTTGGTATGGGCTGGGCAGGCCCATTGGCAATCCACGACCCGGTGAAAGTAGTCGGGATTCGAAGTGTCGGTTGGTTTCACAAAGACTCCGGCAGCGGCTTCAGACTATCGCACTTCTTTCCGTTCCCTGCGAGAACGGGGGGCGATATTCACACGCTGCTCATATAAAGAAGCATAGACCACTGGCGTAAAAAGAGAAGGCCTGGCGCGTGAAAGTTCCCGAAAACATATCCATCCCGTAGTACCTGCAACATGTTCCGCAATAGGTTTCCCGTACCAAAACCCGGTGATGGCGGCTCATGGATATCCGGCAAGACAGGCGGGGAAAGACATCAGGGGGTACAGGTAACCGCGATACGATGGCCCTCCATGGTCTCGGACATCTGCATCTGATGGCCGCTGAAATTTCCCTGTACATTCATGTTGCCGGTGTAATGGTCCGCACCGTCGAAATTCATGGTGCCGCTGAAAGTGATGTCGCCATCGCCTGTACAGCTGCCTTGCCAGCTCATGGCATTGCCGGTGTGGCTCAGCTTGTTTATCTTGCACTGCTGTTTCGTACCAGGGAGGTTTTGCGGCTGCATGATGCTGTTCTCGGTGTTCTTCATATCCTCGGCTGTAAGGCACTTTTTCAGCACCTGGGCGGGAATGGCCACAGGCAGGCCGGTCATGTGCATGTTGACTACGATCTCCCACAGACCCGGCTGCATCTTGAGAACGTCGGCCCGGCTCAAGCCCGGCATGCATGCGGACATGACTGCAATGATGACAAGTAGGCGTTTCATGATTCTGCTCCCGGTATGAATGGACAAAGCTCTTTGTTCCAGGTTTTAGTCTATATAAATAATATTTTTCCCGTTTTTCGGGCAGAAAAGACCATACATGATCTTTTTCAACACACCGGCAATGGTTTCAGGGTGCCTCTAAAAATCAGAGATTTTAGTGTCTGGCGGTGTGTTGAAAAAGATCAATTTTTAGAGGTACCCTTCAGTTTGTTCCGGTCAAGCTGCGGACGTCCGGTATGGTGCGCTCATGCCTGTGCGCACGTTTGAAGGCGTACATGGCACGATCCGCTTCATGCACCGCGATTTCGATATCCTCCACACTGGTAAACGCTGCCGTGCCGGCGCTGGCCCGCAATTTGATTAGTGCGCCGGTTTCGGACACCCTGAGCGACGGTGCAGTGGCGATGATTTCCTGTACGCGTGAGCCGGCGGTGCTGGCCACGGCACGCGGCATCACCACCAGGAATTCATCGCCGCCCATGCGGTAGAGCTTGTCGGAAGGGCGCAGGCCGGCAAACAGCGCTGAAGCAAAATGCTTGAGCAGCGCGTCACCGTGTTTGTGGCCATAAACATCGTTCACGTCCTTGAGATTGTCCATATCGAGCGCCACCAGCACGCCGTAACTGCTCTTGGCATCTTCCAGGCCGATGCCTTCGTTGAAAGCGCGCCGGTTATAGGCGCCCGTGAGTATGTCCAGATAGGATTCACGCAGCAGTTGTTCGTGGGCTACCCGAAGTTCCTGGTGAGCGGTATCAATCTCGCGGCGCGTGTCCTCGAACAACACCAGCACCATGCCGAAGGCCAGCAACATGCTAAGACTGAGATCGAGGTAATTGTTGGGGCCGTCCATCAGGGCCTGAAAACCCGAACTGATATGCGCATCCGGTACCACGGCATTGAGCAGCGCGACTAGATAAAACAGCCACAACACCAAGGTGGCAGCCAGCACTATGCCGGTGGTGCGTGTACCCAGGCTGCGGCGTGGCATGGGCAAGGTCAACATGGCCACCGCACAGACGGCATATACCACCACGTTACAAAGCCCCTGCCAGAATATGACGGCCGCTATCGTGGGGGAAAACACCACCGATATCAGAGTAAAACCTCCGACACCAGACCAGAGCCAGCGGATGAATCCGAAACGCGGATGCGGCTCGCCCTTCACATAGAGAAGTGTGCCGCGCAGCAATAGCACAAGAAACGCGAGCTTGCCAAACTGGTAAATGAAATAGCAAAGCCTGACCCACCAATCTCCTGCGGTTCCTTGACCGAGAAAATTCGTCAGCAGATTATTGCGCACAACCAATGCGGTGAGCGCTACCGCGAACAGGATCCAGGCATTGCTCCAAGTGTTGAAATAGGCACGCCGGCCGGCGTGCCGCCGCAGCAACACAAACAGCACCACCAGCAAAATAATCGCCGCCAATTGGCTGATTACGCCAAAGTACAGCATCGCTCGCGCACTAATGTCATTCGTCCCCAATGCCTTCTCCGTGCCCCAAATCCGAATGCGCCAAGTAAATGCTTCATGCAGCCGTCCGAGCATCGCCATAATGCCCCTTACATAATCTGGCCTCAATACCATCTATCAGCATAACTGTACCGCTGATAGCCGGCATATCTCCCCTATAGACACGGAGGCGGCAACTGGGCACACTTGCGCGCGGCTGTATGCACTCAACATAAGGTAACCTTCGAGCCCGCGATCACTGGCGACTCAAAGGGGACCGGGAGGCTTGATGGCGATTGCCACCATGACGGGTACGCTGGTACCCAGCCGCAACGTAGGCCTGCTGGTCAAGGCAGAACTGACCAATCTTCTCTATCACAATACCCGCAGCACCCACTTGGCAGGGCTCATCACAGCCGCCCTGCTGGTGGCGCTGTTCTGGGATACATCTGTCAGCCATCCGGTCATGGCGGTGTGGCTTGCCTGCATGGCGGTCGTGGAAACGGGCCGCGGCCTGCTGAACCGTCATTTCCGCCATCACCTCATCGAGACCATCCACGCAGCCTTGTGGGAACAGCGTTTTCTGGCCGGCAATCTGCTCATCGCCATCGGCTGGGGATTTGCCGGTGTGCTGTTATTTCCGGCCGGCGACGTGCCCCATCAGATGTTCCTGACCATTGTCATCATGGCAGCCTGTGCGGTGGCCATGCCGGCGTTGGCACCCTGTCTCAAGGCCTATCTGGTTTTTCTGTTCATGGCGGCGCTGCCGCTCATCGTCAGACTGGCACTCACCTTCAGTGAAATCCAGTTGACCGCCGCGGTGCTGTCCATAGTCATGGTGGCGCTACTGCTGCGCATGTCCCTGGGGATGCAAAAAGCCCTGGTGGAGCAGCTCAATACCCGCTTTGCTTTCGCGGATATCGCCGACGAGCTGCGTACCGAGATGATTGACCGCAGACGCGCAGAAGAAAAACTGGTGCAACTCGCCAATTTCGACTCCCTGACGAGCTTGCCGAACCGCACTCTGTTCGAACAAAGGCTGACCAATGCCGTCACCCGCGCGCGCCGTGGTGACGCAAAACTGGCGGTGCTGTTCATGGATCTGGACCGCTTCAAACACATCAACGACTCGCTTGGCCATCAGACCGGCGACGAGGTGTTGAAGCGCGTGGCACAGCGTCTCAAACGTTGCATCGGCGATCGCGACACCGTGGCGCGACTGTCCGGTGATGAATTCATTGTACTGGTTGAACACATGGAAAACCGCGAGAATATCGTGCAACTGGCGGAACGCATTCTGCAGACGATCGCACGGCCCATGCTGCTCAGCGGAACCGAGCTGCGGGTCACGTGCAGCGTGGGCATCACTCTGTTGACAGCAGACAGCCCCGACGCCAAGAACCTGCTGGCCAATGCCGATACGGCGTTGTACCGCGCCAAACACCGCGGCCGCAACAGCTACCAATTCTTCAGCCCGGACATGCGTGAGGCGGCTCTGCGACGTTTGAAGCGCGAGGTGGAATTGCGCAAGGCGCTGACCCGCGGTGAGTTGGTGCTGCATTATCAACCGTTGTTCGACATGCTGAACGGCCGTTTGATGGGTCTGGAAGCGCTGCTGCGCTGGCACAGCGGCGAATTCGGTCTGGTGCCACCCGCGGAATTCATTCCACTGGCCGAAGAAACTGGCCTCATCATCCCCATCGGGGAATGGGTGCTGCGGGAAGCCTGCAAACAAGCGGTGTACTGGCGCGGAATTTATGGCGACGATTTCCACATGGCGGTGAACCTTTCGGCGCGTCAATTCACTGTACCGGACCTGGCCAGCACGGTGGGACGCATACTCGGCGAGAGCGGCCTGCCAGCCCAGGCGTTGCTTCTGGAAATCACTGAAACCGTGGCGCTCTCCAATGAAGAAAGCAACCTGGACGAGCTGCACAAATTGCGCGGTATGGGCATTGATTTGGCGCTGGATGACTTCGGCACCGGTAATTCCTCGCTGGGTTACCTGAAGCGCTTTCCTATTGATGTGCTGAAGCTGGACCAGAGTTTCGTGCGCGATGTGGCCATCAGCCATGAGGATGCCGCCATCGCACGCGCCACCATCAAACTCGCGAATTCCCTCGGTATCCGGGTAGTGGCGGAAGGCGTGGAAAACCAGGCGCAACTCGACTGGTTGCAGGCGGAAAGCTGCGAACTCATCCAGGGTTTCCTGTTGAGCGAACCGCTGGATACCCGTGCCTGTGAACAACTCATCATGAGCCGTGCGCGGACGATCAATCCTCCCGTATCAGACAAGGTAAATTGAGGGCGCCTCTAAAAATCGATCTTTTGCTCTCCAACATTGTTAAAAATGACCTCGCAATCCTCATGTACTAACCGTGTACATTCCGGTTGCTCGGTCATTTTCGCCTAGCCGGAAATCAAAATCTCTGATTTTTAGAGATGCCCTTGATTTCTTGACAGCTATCCGGCTTCGGCGGCAGCGCATCTGCTACCATGCAGGCACGCTCACCGGAACAAAGAACACGCCCGATGGGGTTTTTTCATGACTCGCTGAAATTCCTGGAGCCGTATCTCACGCAGTACGGCTATCCGGTGATTTTTCTCGTCATTTTCGCCGAGAGCTTCGGACTGCCGCTGCCCGGGCAGACGCTGCTGATCGCCGCCGCGCTGCTGGCGGTACACGGCAAACTCAACATCACGCTGGTGCTCCTCACGGCCTTCCTGGCTGCCGTCATCGGCGACAGTTGCGGCTATTGGATCGGTTATATGGGCGGACGCCGCTTGATCCTGCGTTTTGGCAAATACCTGCGCATTGGCGAACCACAGGTGCGACGCATGGAGACCACGTTCCTGAAATACGGTGGCTGGTTCGTGACCTTCGCGCGTTTCTTCGATGTGCTGCGCCAGGTAAACGGCATCGTGGCTGGCGCTGCCTCCATACCCTTCAGACGTTTCCTGGTGTTCAACATCACCGGCGCCGTGCTGTGGGTCGTGGTATGGGGCTTGGGCAGCTTCCATCTGGGACGGCATCTGCGCATGTATGCCCAATTCTTCGATGAGGTCAGCCTGTATTTCATCATCGCGCTCATCGTGGTGCTGGTGGCGCTGTTCTTGTATTTCATGCGCCGCCGCCGGCGCGACCACACAGGTTAGCTGCCCTGCCGCATGCATCCGGCGAAATGCGGTCCACGTTAATTCAAGCGCGCCGTTCCTGAGCTATACTTTCGGTTCACACTACTGGTTCCGGGAAAACGCCCATGAAAAAACTCATCGCCGCGTTCCTCGCCATCCTGCTGCTCGCCGCCTGCGGCAAGACGCCTGACAAAACCGTCGCCATCCAGTCGGGCACGCCGGAGGGCAATACCTCCATCATCAAACAAGCCGTCAAACAGCTCTCGATTTCCTGCATCGGCCTCAACCAGAATTCCTATGACTTGATGAACTGGCATGCCACCCTTGCGTCCAACGGCGGCAATCCTTACAACTACCACACCGAAACCTGGGGCTGGAACAAATGGGTGGAAGTGACGGTGGAAGTGCGGCCCACTGCCCGCGACCTGCCCAAGGAATGGAACGCCCGCGGTCAAGTGTTGAAATACGACATCGGTGGCAGTCCCCAACCGGGCATAGACGGCAAGACCACTGTCTCGCAACTCATTTGCGGCACGCTGCCGGTGAGCAACGATCCGGAAAACCCCGACACCTTCCTGTCGGTGCCGGAAATGAAAATTCTTGATCAGTTAAAGTGAGCCTGAGCACGAAGGCGACGGCGTGAACGTCCCGGCGTCACGCAGGCTCCTGTCCTCTGAATTACCCGGTACGGATTACGGCATCTTTCTGCTGGCCATCCCGCTGGTTGGCGCCGTGGCCCTGCCGATCGTGGCACTCGCCTTCCATTCCCTTTTGGGCTTCTTCTGGCTGCTGGCCGCCACAACCGTGGTCAGCGCGTGTTTTGCGGGCAGTGAGATATTCCAGTCGCATACCGCGTGGAAATCCGGCAGTCCCGTCAAACTCTTGCTCGGTTGGTGGGGTTTCGTGGCGCTACTGTGGCCCGTGGGCTATCCCGCCTATCTTCGCGGGCGGCGGCGTTTCAAGCTCGATAATTGGCTGCCGGGTGCGCTCATCGTGGAAGTGCTGTTCATCGCCGGCGCCATCCTCGCCGCGGTGATTATTTTCACGGGTTATGGCAAGCCGCCGCCGCAGGCCGCAGTGCATGAACAAAAGAACCCCGTGCTGCTCATCGCCGATCCGCACTGGATACCTGACCCGGATGATTTGCAGATCGTGAAGACCGGATATCTGAACAATTGCCAGGGCAGAACCGTCGAACAGGAAGTCAACGGTTTTTTTGCCTCGCCCCATTGGCAGGCCGGTGCTACCTCCAAGGGCCGGGACTTCGTAAACGTCAGTGGCACGGTTACCTATCTTGGCAAACCCACGACGGCCATGTTCCAGTTCCTCATGAACAAGGACAAGAGCGGCTTCAAATATCAGGCCTTCATCGTCAATGGCGTGCCGCAGACGATCTATGTCGCAGCCCTCACGCTCGCGGAGATGTGTGCCGCCGCCCACCGCGCCCCGATCGTGGTGGTACCACAAGCCCCAGGCGCATCATAATCACTGCACAGTCTGGAATAGTGGCAATTCTCCACTAACATGTCCCCAACGGAGCGCGCCATGAAATTGATACTGATTGTGGGAGTGACACTGTTTGCAGCCAGCATCACGGCGGGTTGCGGCGAATCCACGTCCAGCCAACCGGCCGCAGAAAATCATGAACCTTCGGCATTGCTGACAACCGACCCGCACTGGATACCGGATTCTGGTGACATCACCCTGGTAAAAACCTCGACTCTCGACAATTGCCCGCGAAATACCGTGGAGCAGGAAGTGAACAGTTACCTCGGCTCACCGCGCTGGGAAGCCGGTGCGGATTCCACAGGCCGCGATTTCGTCAACGTAAGCGGAATCGTCACCTACCACGGCAAGCCCGCGGCCGCGACGCTTCAATTCCTGATTGACAAGGACAAGCGCGGCTTCAAATATCAGGCCTTCACCGTCAGCGGCGTGTCGCAACCAGGCTACGTGGCCGCCATGACGCTCAGGGAAATGTGCTCCAGCGCCAGCAAGGCGCCAATCAATATCATCAAGATTCTCCACGCAGCTACCGGCTGAGGGCCATACCGGGTTACGTTGCGTTGTGCGCGGCGTCCGCGGTAATCCATTCAGCGACCGGCATACGGCCGTGAACAACTGCGACGCCAGTTGAAGTTTGCAATATAGGCCTGCACAAGCTTCGGTGCGTTCTGGATGTATAACAGGTTTTCCGCATTGTTGTAAGCGGCCGAATAAGTGAAGTTGTAGGAACCAGTGATCAGGTCTTCACCATCTATGGTCATAACTTTGTTATGGGCGATGCGAACTGAAGCATCAATCCATACCGGAATGCCTTCCGCCGCGATGACCGCCGCCACCGGCTTGTGGTGTTCATAGCTCTCGGCATCAGTCTTGTCCAGAATCACCTGCACATCCACGCCGCGCGCCTTGGCTTGTCCCAGCGCCGTCAGAATGCGCCGGTCGCTGAAACTGTAGGCCTGCACCAGAATGCTGTGCCGGGCCGAGGCCAGCGCTTTGAGGATCAACTGCGTGCCACCGCCTTCGGGCGAGAAATCCACGGTTGCCTGGGCGCCGGCGAGCGCAGTCACGGTCTGGGGTGGATGCGGCAACGTACAGGATTCAGACAGCGTGAAGTGCTGGGCGTGACGCCGCGCCAAAACTGGTATTGAAACAGCGAACGCCGCCAGCACAAACAAGCAGATTCCGAGTGTTCTTTGATGCATCAGCATGGCGCAAACCCCAGAGTAAATACTGGGTACTATATCAGTCCGTGATGCTGTTGATACTAGCGGACAAACCGAATGCCATGACACATATAACCCAGAATCAACCCATGCAGAACGTTCTGTTTCTGCTAGCCCACAACGATGACGAATATTTCGCCGCACTGCGCATGCGAGAGGAAATCCGGCTCGGCAATCGCGTGTTCGTCGCCTATCTGACCCATGGCAGCGTCTGTGGCACGGATTCGGCTGCGCGCATGCAGGATAGCGTCAAGTTTCTGTCCAAGCTGGGAATCAGGCAGGATAAAATATTGGCGATAGGCCGTGGACAGGATATTCTGGATTTTCGGCTGCACGAAAGAATTGTGGATGCGTATCGAGGGCTCGGCGAAGTCCTGGCAAATATCGCCATCGAACGCCTCTACATCATGGCTTGGGAAGGCGGCCATCCCGATCATGACGCGAGCCATCTGATCGGTGTGACCTTCGCGCGTCAGCGGAATCTGGAGGAGGTCTATGAATTTCCGGCGTATAGCCGGTTCCGTGTCATGCATCCGCTGCGCAAGGACTTTGAACTGCTCGCGACCGGAAACAACCGGATCGAGGCTTTCAAAACTCTGATGTCGGGATTCAGTTACCGCAGCCAGCGCAAGACTTTCCTGGCCATGCTGCCGGGCTCCATCGTGCAATTATTACTGCTCGGCCACCAGAATTACTGGCTTGTGCCGCAGGAACGGGATTACGCCCAAGCTCCTCATGCCGGCAGATTGTTCTATGAACGGCGTTACGGAATCTCGTTTGCAGACTTTACGAAAAATGCACGCGCACTGTATCGAAATCTTTAGCGGTCAGCCAGCAGCGCCGTTCCAACGCCGGAAAATCAGACTGGTATTGATGCCGCCGAAAGCAAAATTGTTGCTCATGACGTGCTCTACCTCGAAACTGCGGCCCTCGCCGGTCAGGTAATCCAGTTCCGCACAGGCCGTATCCAGGTTGTCCAGATTGATGGTGGGTGCAAACCAGTTGTCGCGCATCATCTCGATACTGAGCCAGGCTTCCAGCGAACCGCAGGCGCCGAGCGTGTGGCCGAAATAACTTTTCAGCGAACTGATGGGCACGCGCTTGCCCAGCACCTGATTGGTGGCGATGGACTCGGCGATGTCGCCGCGATCCGTGGCGGTGCCGTGAGCATTGACGTAACCGATGGCGTCCGGCGTCAGGCCCGCATCCTCCAGCGCCAGTTGCATCACGATGGCCATGGTCTGCGCCTCGGGCTGGGTGATATGGGAACCGTCGGCGTTGCTGCCAAAACCCAGCACTTCCGCGTAAATGCGCGCGCCGCGCTGCCGCGCGTGCTCCAGTTCCTCCAGAATCAGGGTCGCGGCGCCCTCGCCCACCACCAGCCCGTCGCGGTCGCGGTCGAAGGGCCGCGGCGTGGTATGCGGCGCGTCGTTGCGCGTGCTGGTGGCAAACAGGGTATCGAACACCGCGGACGGTCCGACGCTCAACTCCTCCGCGCCGCCGGCGATCATCACGGTCTGCTTGCCGTACTTGATGGTCTCGTAG
>JBOIBC010000009.1:0-13948 GCA_050739295.1 Gammaproteobacteria bacterium | reverse complement strand
GCAGGAGATAATTCCCTGCATTGTCTTCCGTTGCGCGATGCGGCACAACCGTAAACACAATAGCAGCGACGAGCGGCACGAATGCTGTCAGGATCAGCGCGGCGAGATTGGCGTGACCGACTGGAATCCAGAACAATGCCTGAACGATTACCAGTGCCGTCCCGATCAACCCGAGCGATGTTGCAAACAATTGCAGAGTCACGGCCGGGATGCGCCGCGTATCAGTTTCAGGCGATGTGTGCATGTCTAAGCAGTTATGTAACCGACGATCATCAGCACCAACGCCACCACGGCGAATCCACCATGCAGCCCCACGACCAATCCGGGCAGCGGCTGGCGTCCGGCGCGGAACCCGAACAACAACAAGCCGCCGGTAGCCGTCAGGATCAAGAGCACCGTAGCGGCGTTTATCGGCATGTTATGCGGAAAATGCAAATCGTGCATGACTAGCAGCACGATGGCGATAATTCCAGCCAGGCCATGCAGGCTGCTCACTGCCAAGGGCACATGCCGTCCGCGCAACACCAGCGTGGCAAGCGCAATGCCCGCGAACACCACCAGGATGACCAGTATCAGAAGCGCTGCCAGCACGTGCCGTCCGTCCGTGGGGAAGGGCGCCCATGATAACGGCGCACGTCTGGCTTGCAAGCCAATTTAGTGGCCTCGATAGCGCACCCGCCAGATGCGGCCGTGCTTCGAATCACTTATATAGAGCGCACCATCCGGACCTTGAGCGACACCGTTGGGCCGGAAACGTGCATCGTTCGATGACGAGACAGGCTTCTCACCGGCAAATCCGCCGGCAAAAGTCTGATAACCGTCAGCCGGTCGCAATCCCTTGAACGGCACAAACACAACTTTGTAGCCTGCCTGGGGCAGTGGCGCGCGGTTCCAGGAGCCGTGAAACGCAATGAATGCACCACCGTGATAAGCCGCCGGGAATTGCTTGCCGGTATAGAACAACAGCGCTTCCGGCGCCCAGTGTCCGGGGAACGCCAGGATCGGCTGGGTGTATTTGTCACAGCCGCCGATCTTCTTTCCATCACCGCCGTATTCCGGCGCCAGCACTTTCCGGTGCTGTGTCTGATCGTAATAACAATACGGCCAGCCAAAATTGTCACCCCGGCGGATCAGGAAGAATTCCTCCGCTGGCAATTCGGCACTTTGCTGCGTGGTATAGAGCTTCGGCCAGTTGTCATACAACTGATCGCGGCCCATCTGCACGGCATACAATGCGTCCGCGGACGTATTCCAGCTAACGGCCACGGCGTTGCGGATACCGGTGGCATAACGCGTGCCATCCTTGCCGAATGCCTGATTGAGTTTGTCGGCATTGAATTCCCAGATACCGCCGTGTTCAGCCAGGTATGGACAGGGCATGATACCCGATGAACCCGCCGCGCGGTCTTGCCGCTGACAGGCATTGGACGGCGCACCGACGTTTACGTACAAGTGTCCCGCACCGTCAAACATAAAAGTCTTGGCTGCATGCTCGTGCTGTTCCGGGAATCCGCTCACGACCACTTCAGCCTGCATTCGCGGCAACAGTTCGCCGGGTATGAGTTTGTAGCGCAATACTTCGGTAGGCGTGGCGAAATACAGGTAACCGTCGTGGATGCCGATGCCGGTGCCGCCGTACTCACCAAAATACTTCACGACATCGGCATGACCATTCTCATGTGTATCCCGCAGCGCGACGATACCGCCGCCGTGCTCCGGACGCAGCAAGGCCACATACACATCACCGTTACTGTTCACTGCGATGTGCCGTGCGGTGCCCAGACCATCAGCAAACACCGTGGCGCAGAATCCTGCCGGCAGACTAATGCCGCCGTTACTGGAATCGCATGGGTATGCAGGAGGCACCGCATGCGCCGGTAATGCCGTGGCAACAAACAAAAGACTCAAGAAGAGCAAACCGGATTTCATGGCATTTTCTCCTCTATAGGCTTCCTGGACTGATGTTCACTGGATTGTGAATGCCACCAAATCAGAACGGTACTGGGTAGGGGTCAGCTCGTCGGGCGTCGGGGGGGCAGGTGGCATGCAATCAACCGTATCGTAACCCGCCGAAGACCCGGACGACGGCGGATTCCAGCAGACGACACCGCCCATGACTTCATAATTTCCGGGTGCTATCAATTTTCCCGTGGACTCCGTTTGATCCCAGGTAACCGTGAAAGTCTTGGTCTCATTCGCCGTAAACATCATGGGCACGCCATCGAGGCTGATGGCATTGCACTGAAATGCCGGATTAGGGCCGCTGAAAACCACGTTGGACGTGCCGGCGGTAACCACGGCAATTTCAAATTGCTGGATGCATGTCTGGGTGGTGATGATCTGCTGCATATTGCTACGGTTATGGACGTTCAGCACGAACTGGATGCTCTGGCCAGATGAAAAGCTCGTCGTGGGGTCATCATTAGCGTCCTCAACAGTCATGGTGGTGACGAATGTGGGCGAACCATTGGTCTGACTGTTGTTTTGCTGGCACTGGCTGTTACCAAGCAACATTATGATACATAAGATTATTGCAGTAGAACGTAATAGAAAGTGCATAGGCTACCTCCATGAACATCACTGGATAGTAAACGGCATCAGTGTGGAGATATAGACGCTGGGCACCAACTGATCGGATGTGGGTACACCGGTGGGCATGCAGTTACTCACGGTTGATGACGATGAACTGGAGGAACTGCTGCTATTCGTGCAGGTAATTCCGCCAATCACTTCGTAATTGCCGCTCGGCACCAATTGATTGCTATCGTCGGTCTGATCCCAAGTGAAGGAGTAGGTCTGGGTCTGACCCGCCGCGATTTGAAGAGTAGTCGTGTTCTGGCTGAATGTTTGCCCCAGCGACCAAGTCCACACCTCGGTGGCGCTACCGCTATTCAGCACCACAAAATTGTACTGTTGTGCGGTGCTAAACGAAATTGTCTGGCTGGAACTGCTGCGATTGCGAACGCTCAATACGAATTGAATCTGTTGGCCCGGAGAAAACGTGCTGATAGAGTTACCGTTTACGTCCTCAACCGCAAGCGTGGTGACAAACAGCGGGCCATCCGGCCCAGTGCCGTTGTTAGTGTTTGTCTGGCACTGGCTGGCGCCGAGCAGCATGCCGGCACAGACGGCAATGCCTGCGATACGCATGAGTAGCCTTATCATCGTTAGACTCCGTGCCTTCGTGGATTCTGTTGCCTTAAAAGTATAAACCTGTACACACGCCGCCGCGTCCCCCAACCATTCCGGTAAGATGAAGTCCCCGGGAATACGCTTGCGTGCGCCATGGAACACACGACCCTGCGCTCCATCCTGATCCTGCTGGCTGTGGCCGTGCTGGCGGTGGTGCTCGTGCGGCGCATGAAATTGCCCGCCGTCATCGCCTATCTATTTACCGGCTTCCTGGTCGGCCCCCATGTCCTCGGCTGGATTCCCGATACGGCCGATACCCACGACCTGGCTGAATTCGGCGTGGTGTTCCTGCTGTTCACCCTGGGCCTCGAATTTTCGCTGCCCAAGCTCCTGGTGATGCGCAAGGCGGTGTTTGTGCTGGGCGGCGCACAGGTATTGCTCACCACCCTCGGCGCCGGGATCATCGCCTGGCTCTTCGGCGCCAAGATTCCCGTGGCCATCGTGCTGGGCGGCGTCTTCGCCATGTCCTCCACCGCCATCGTGGTGAAACAACTGGCGGAACAGAACGAACTCAACCTGCAGCACGGCCGTCTGGCCATCGCCGTGCTGTTGTTCCAGGATTTGGCCGTCATCCCCTTACTGATCCTGATTCCCGCGCTGGCCGAAGGCAGCGGCACCGCCATCGCCGGCGACCTGCTGGTGGCATTCGTGAAAGGCGCCCTCGCGGTGATCGTGATTCTGGCCTTCGGCCGCTGGCTGCTCAGGCCGATTTTCCACCAGATTGCCGGTGCGCGTTCCGCCGAACTGTTCACGCTGGCGGTCTTGCTCGTGACGCTCGCCGCATCCTGGAGCACCGCCGCACTTGGATTATCGCTCGCGCTCGGCGCATTTTTGGCGGGCATGATGCTGGCGGAAACAGAATTCCGCCACGAGGTGGAAGCCGACATCCGTCCGTTCCGCGACATCCTGCTGGGGTTGTTCTTCGTCACCGTGGGCATGCTCATCAATCCGCACACCATCGCGCGGCACTGGTGGCTGCTGCTGATCGCGGTGGCCGCAATCATGCTGTTCAAGGCCGCGCTCATCGCCTTGCTGAGCCGCGGATTGGGCGCGGACCGCGGCGCATCCTTGCGCACCGGCATCGTGCTGGCACAATGCGGTGAGTTCGGGTTTGCGCTTCTGGCTCTGGGTCTCACGCAAGGCGTGATCCGCGCGCCGGTGGCCGAATTCAGTCTAGCCGTCATCGTGCTGAGCATGATTGCGGGTCCATTGCTGATCCGCGTCAATCGCGGCATCGCCGAGCGTGTATTTCCGGGCAACGATGCCGGCGACCGCGATCGCCTGCAGCACGACATCGGGCAGCATCAGGTGCATGCCGAGAACCACGTGCTGATCGTGGGCTACGGCCGCGTCGGTCAGAACGTGGCGCGCTTTCTCGAACCCGAAGGCTTCGAGTTTGTGGCCCTGGACCTGGACCCGATGCGCGTGAAACGCGCGCGAGAGGCCGGCGATCCGGTGTACTACGGCGACGGCACCAATTCGGCGGTGCTCAAGGCCGCCGGCGTGGAGCACGCCCGTGCCGTGGTCATCAGCTACTTCCAGGTGCCCACGGCGCTGAAAATCCTCGCGCATGTGAAGAACTTCCGTCCGGACATGCCGGTGCTGGTGCGCACCCGCGACGACGCCGAACTCGACAAGCTGATGCAGGCGGGCGCCACGGAAGTGATTCCCGAAACCATGGAATCGAGCCTCATGGTGGCCGCGCACCTGCTGCAACTGCTGGGCGTGCCCATGCGGAAAATCCTGCGCAACATCCAGGAAGTGCGCGCGCACCGTTACAGCCTGCTGCGCAGCGTGTTCCGCGGCCAGGATGCGCTGCCCATGGATGCCTCGCACGCGTTCCGCGAACAGCTCTACACCGTCACCCTCGAACCCGGTGCCCATGCCGTCAATCGCAGCATCGGCGCACTCGATCTCAAGGACAAAGGCGTGGTGGTGACCGCGCTGCGCCGCGAAGGCGTGGTCGGCCGCCAGCCACCCAAGGACACGGTGTTGAAAGCCGGCGACGTGCTGGTACTCTGGGGCACGCCGGAAGATCTGGAAATCAGCGAAACCCTGTTGCTCGCCGGTCCGAAACACAAACCCGAGAAAATCACCACATGATCAGCCTCGGCACGCCGCTCACGTCCAACGCCACGCGCATCATGCTGCTGGGCTCGGGCGAACTCGGCAAGGAAGTCGCCATCGAAGCGCAGCGCTTCGGCGTGGAAGTCATCGCCGTGGACCGTTACGCCAACGCGCCCGCCATGCAGGTGGCACATCGCGCGCATGTCATCAACATGCTGGACGGGAAAGAAGTGCGGCGCGTGGTGGAGTTGGAAAAACCGCACTACATCGTGCCGGAGCTGGAAGCCATCGCCACACCCGAGCTGCTGGCGCTGGAACAAGAAGGCTGGACGGTGATACCGACGGCGCGTACCGCACGGCTCACCATGGACCGGGAAGGTATCCGGCGGCTGGTGGCGGAGGAATTGAAACTCAGAACCTCGCCGTACCAATTTGCCGATACGCAGGAAGAATTTCGCGCAGCCATCAAGACCATCGGCCTACCCTGCGTGGTGAAACCGGTCATGAGTTCTTCCGGCAAGGGCCAGAGCGTCATCGAAAAGGAATCGGACATCGTATCCGCCTGGGACTACGCTCAGAAAGGCGGCCGCACCGGCCAGGGCCGCGTGATCGTGGAAGGTTTCGTGGATTTCGAATATGAAATCACTTTGCTCACAGTGCGCCATGTCGGCGGCACCACGTTCTGCGAGCCTATCGGCCACCGCCAGGAATACGGCGATTACCGCGAATCCTGGCAGCCCCAGACCATGCGTCCGAAAGCACTCGCCGAAGCGCAACACATGGCGAAAACAATCTCCGGCAACCTGGGCGGCCGCGGTATCTTCGGCATGGAATTCTTCGTCAAGGGTGATATCGTTTGGTTCAGCGAAGTCTCGCCACGCCCGCATGACACCGGCCTGGTGACCTTGATTTCCCAGGACCTGTCCGAATTTGCACTGCATGTGCGCGCGGTGTTGGGCTTGCCGATCCCCGTGATCCGCCAGTACGGCCCTGCTGCTTCTGCCGTGATCCTGCCGCACGGCGATTCCGACGGACCATTGTTCGAGAATGTGAATGCAGCCCTGCAGGAACCGGATACCATGCTGCGGCTGTTCGGCAAACCACAAATCCGCAGCCACCGGCGCATGGGCGTAACGCTGGCACTGGGTAAATCCATTGACGAGGCACGCGTGAAAGCGACGCGCGCCGCGGCAGTGGTGAAGGTGCACATGTAATAATCGCGACCGGGCTGCTTCCGGCATCCATGCCTCTCGCAGCACTTGTACGTCCCTGTACATCGGACGACCGCTCCTACAAAGTTTGTTTTTGTTGGCGGCAATACTCGCCATGATGGCTTATATATCAGGAGCAAACATGCCTTCATTCGATGTGGTCTCGAAAGTTGATACGGCGGAATTGACCAACGCCGTGGACCAGGTTAGTCGCGAGATCGGTACGCGTTATGATTTCAAGGGTTCCAGCGCCAGGATTGAGCGCCAGGATGACTTAGTGACCCTGTACGCCGACAGCGAGTTCCAATTGAAGCAGGTGCAGGACATCCTGTATCAGCGTGCCGCCAAACGCGGCATAGACGTGGCCAGCTTCGATCCGCAGAAAATCGAGGCCATCGGCGGTGACAAGGCAAAGCAGCTCATCACGGTGAAACAGGGCATAAACAAGGAACTGGCGAAGAAGATCGTGAAGCTCATCAAGGACAGTAGTCTAAAAGTGCAGGCCGCCATCCAGGGCGAGGAGGTGCGCGTGACCGGCAAGAAGCGCGACGATCTGCAAGCTGCCATCACGCTTTTGCGCGGTGCGAAACTGGAACAGCCGGTGCAGTTCACGAATTTCCGTGATTAAGCGGCAACATTGTAGGAGTCGCGATTCCAATATCAATCGTGGCTGGCTGCTCTCGGCATCCCTGCCTCTCGCAGCATTCGTGCATCCCTGCACATCAAAGCCGTCTCTGCAACCTAATTATTTCGGCGCAGTGTCGCTGAAAGAACGGCGCATCATCAACTTGTCGTAATGCTTCCCCAAGTTGGGGTGTCTCGAACGCCAGTCTATCTCCGGCAGGCGAAACGAAAGCCAGCCCAGCGCGCAACCTGCGGCGATATCAGCCAGTGTGAACCGCGCACCTGCACACCACTCTGATTCGCCAAGCTCCCGCGCCATGACTTCCAGACCGGTTAATACCTTGCTGCGCTGTCGCTCGATCCATTTGCCGCTGCGCTCCTGCGGTTCGCGCTGGGTCTGCTCCAGACGCATGAGCACACCCGCGTCCAGCACGCCGTCCGCCAACGCCTCCCAACGTCGCACTTCGATGCGGTCATGGATCGCTAATGGGATCAGGCTGTTCGCCGGCGGCAATGTATCCAGGTATTCGCAGATCACGCGCGAGTCGTAGAGCGCGGTGCCGTCATCCAGAATCAGGCACGGCACCTTGCCGAGCGGATTAAGCGCTTGGATTTTGGTGTCTGCCGCCCATACGTCTTCCAGCGCCAGTGGACATTCGATGCCCTTCTCTGACAGCAGAATACGCACCTTGCGTACATAAGGGCTTGAGAGCGAGCCGATGAGTTTCATCCCACATCCTCGACCTTGATGTATTGCGGATGAACGATTCTAACAGGTTGTTGAAAAACAACCTGTTAGCCGGGTACAGGGATGTGCCCGCATTTTCCAATCAGTCTAACAGATTGGAAAATGGAGAAAACCGGAAATCACATTTTCGGTCTTCGAATTGAAAAAGGCCACGGAGGGCATTTTCAATAAGTTGTTAAAACTTATTCTTTGACTGTGCAGATGATTCAACTCGCAAATCCACTTCGCCCACGTTGACGCTGAGCTTCATGCTGTCGGGCCCGCTGCCGGGGAGGTGGATACGGCGGCCGAGGCCGCTGTGGCGGCCGCCCTCGCGCACATGTTTGCCGTCCATGAAAAGCGCAGCTTCGCCGATGCTGCTGGACAGCTCGATGGGGCCAAGCTGTTTGCTGGCAGAAGTGGCACCGATCTGGCCCACGTTCACCGTCGCGCTCAACGGACCGCCGGGTGTATCGAGATCAATCTCGCCGACGTCGAGATCGGTGTGTACGCCGCCGGCGATACCGTTGACGGTCACCTGACCCACTTTCATGGCGATGCCCAGCGCCAGGCGCGCGGGAATCTGCACATCCCATGTTTGTTTCACATCGCTGCCGTTTAGTTTTCTGGATGTGCTAAGCGAAAGACTCAAATGATCGCCATCTCTTTGCTGCGTAATTTGCGCATCCTGAATATCCCTGCTGGTGGCGGTGCTTTGCCAGTGAAAGAACCAGAGGAACCCGCTGGATTTTGGTTGCAGCGTGACGCGTACGTGCACGGCAGAGTCGGCGGACGGCGTGACCCGCAGTTCGCCAACGCCGACCGTGATCGCCAGGCTGTTGATGCCGGTGGCAGATATATCCGTAGTCAGTGTACGGTTGGCAGCCGCATGTGCGAACACCGGTATTGCGAGCATCAATACCAACAGGATTACACGTTTTATGATCCTGACTCCCGTTCGAATTAGATCTCGGAGCGATTGTGTCGCAGCCATATCGCGCCAAGGATAAAGATAATCCCGATGCCCACGCCGATCCACATTTCCGGCAGAGCAAAAATGCGTCCCACTGAGCCAAGGGTCATGAGGGCGCTGGCACTCGTGAGAGGTTCGTGTCCGTTATTAATGTCGATAGAAGGACCAATGGATACGTTATTGATTGAATAGCGACCACTCATGAGCATGGTAAACATTCTGCCGATGTGTCCGAAGATGGCGTGAGCGATATAACCCGTGTGGAAAATAATTCCTTCCGCAGCCATGAACCCAAGCGGGATCAGCACCGCCCAGGCGAGTACCAATTTCTTTGCCCAGGCCGAACATAGCAGGAACCACCCGTAGAAAGGCAGCAACCAGATGGATTGAACAATGAGCGCGAACGCCAGCGTGATCCAGGCCAGGATAATCGTGCCCGGCTGGAGCGCCACGCTCAGCAGATTTATGCCGGCGATACCGGCTGCGATGACGAACAGGATGCCGATGATTATCTCGGCGATGATGACTATCAACAACATCAGCGCGGGCGCTGTCACCATGCCTGTGAACAGTTTTGACAGGACCAGTCTGCTGTCGGACAGCGGTAGTGATTTCCAGAACAGGATACTGCGGTCCTTGCGGTCGGCATACAGGCTGTCCATGAGATAGAACCACACCATGAGCAGCATCGCGACGTTGAAGATGCCGGCAGAGCCGAGGATGAACGCGCGTGCCGCCCGCACGCGGTCCACGAGAGTCATGCTGATGTTGCCGTTGATACTGACCATTCCCTGATGGGCAGCAACGATCAGGGCGCCGCTGCCATACAGCGTTCCGAGGATGGCGAGACAGCCGATGACGATGGGGACGATCCAGAAGGACCGGTGTTCCCAAATCTCACGTTTCACCAATATCCAATAAGGTGTCATGGCGTTCATTGCACTTCTCCTGTCATTTTCGCCACGAACAGATCGGCGACGCTTGGCGTATGGATTTCGCCCAATTCCTGCAGCCTGTTTCGATCCACATCTTCAAACAAAAACAGCTTCTTGCCGAATATTTCGCGCTCGCTCAGGGGTTTCAAACCGCGCGCGGCCTCGGTCTTGTCAGCATTCACCAGCACTTCGGCATATTTTTCGCTTATGCCCTCCATGGAATCATTCAGCACGAGCTTGCCGTTGTTGATGAACATGAGATCGGTGAGCAGCTTTTCCACTTCTTCCACTTGGTGGGTGGTAACCAGGATGGTGCGCTTCTCGTCGAAGTAATCGTTGAGAAGATTCGAATAGAACTCCTTGCGATACAGAATATCCAGACCGATGGTGGGCTCGTCGAGCACCAGCAGCCTTGCGTCAATCGCCATGATGAGCGCCAGGTGCAGTTGTGTAACCATACCCTTGGAAAGCTGGCCCACCTTGCTCTTCTGGGAAATCTTGGTGCGCTCCAGAAAATGCAGGGCGCGCGCGCGGCTGAAGTGCGGATGCACCGCTTCCACAAATTCAATGGCGTCGGCAACCTTGAGCCAGCGTGGCAATGTGGCTACGTCGGCGATGAAGCACACTTCGCGCATCATCTTTTCGCGGCCTTTGCGCGGGTCATGGCCGAGCACGTCCAGCTCGCCGTCGAAGTTGGTGAGGCCAAGAATGGCTTTCAATGCCGTGGTCTTGCCGGCGCCGTTTGGACCGATGAGCCCCACGATGCGGCCTTCCTCGATGTCGAAATCCACCTTGTCGAGTGCGTGCAGGCTGCCATAGTTTTTGCTCAGTCCGCGGGCTTTTATCAGTGTGCTCATGACTTGCTCCGTTTGCCGTCATCTGCGGCGTTCAGCAGTTCCTTCATATCCAGATCCAGGCGTGCGATGCGTTGCAAGATCAGAGGCCACTCGGTCTTCAGAAACACATCGCGCTCGTTCTTCATGAGCGCCCGGCTGGCGCCGGTTTTAACGAACATGCCGAGGCCGCGGCGCTTCTCCACCAGGTCTTCGTCCACCAGCGCCTGGTAGCCCTTGAGCACGGTGAGCGGATTGATCTGGTAATCCGCGGCGATGGTGCGCACCGAAGGCAGCGAATCGCCCTCCTTGAGACTGCCCTCGAGGATCATGGCCACCACCCGATCCCGCAGTTGGCGGTAAATCGGCGTGTTGTCATTCCAGTTCGGATCCATGTGCATCTCCCCTGCTGCTCTAGCGGACTAGAGCGCTATAGTTCGGGCTACCTTAGCCGCCCTGACCTGCAAACGCCAGCGTATTGAGCGCGCGCATAGCGGCGTCCGTGTCCAGATATTGGCCAGGTGAAAGCGCATTCAGCGCCTGCATCAAAGATGACGCGGCGGCGTCCTCATCCATGCCCGCGTCGAACACGGAGGTCGTCTTTGCAACCGGACGTTGCACACCGTGGGCTTCGGCATACTCCCAATCGGCATCGGTGGGTGTAACCACAATGGCGCCCAGATTCACCGTTTCGGGTATGGCATCGGCCGGGGTCACCACGATGGCGCCAAGTTCGATGGTGTTCGTCTGGTGTACGCCATGCTGATGGATGCTCATCGCGCTGACGGCAACGATGATTGCCACATTCACGGCAAAGGCAACGGCTAAAATCAATTTACGGGTATTCATGGCTGTTCTCCTTACTCTCCAGGTTCCGGCCGGATGGCCGTAAGTAGTGGTGTTGTAGGTAACTATAACACTAAATCCAGATAAAGCAAGGGTGTGGAAAGATATATTTTCATGATCCGTTTAACCCTTTTGGATCAATGACTTATGCCAGACAACCCACTCTTCCGGGCTTGCAGGCCCGGTGGCCAATGCTCAGCCACCGACATCAGATAGCAGCCCTTCTGATGATGGCCAAATGATGAAAAGCACTTCATCGCGTATCCACCCGTCATCGGTCTGCGCGAAGGCCACGCCATGCGTGGTCTCTTCATGACGCACATGCTGCGGACAATCAGAAAATCACCTGCCGGTCTTGAGGCATACTGCCGGCACTTATCAGAGATTCATGCCCATGCTGATTTACGGAGCCTATGGCTACAGCGGCACGCTGATTGTGGAAGAAGCGCTGGAGCAGGGCCTGCGTCCGACGTTGGCCGGGCGCGATCCGGACAAACTCAAAACTCTGGCGGAGCGCTACGGCCTGCCGTCATTGACGCTTGCGCTGGATAATCCGGCCGCTATTGATGAGGCCACCAAAGATCAACGCCTGGTACTTAACTGTGCCGGCCCTTTCATAAATACCTGGCGGCCGATGGCGGAAGCCTGCCTGCGCCAGCATGTGCACTATCTGGATATCACCGGCGAAATCCAGGTATTCGAAGCACTGGCGGCTTTAACTGACGCAGCTGTCAAAGCTGGTGTCATGTTGCTGCCAGGCGTCGGTTTCGACGTGGTGCCGACTGATTGTCTCGCGGCACATTTGAAAGACCGCATGCCGGACGCCACGCATCTGTCGCTCGCTTTCCGCAGTGGTGGTGGGTTTTCCCGCGGCACCCGGATGACCATGCTTGAAGGTCTCGGCCACGGCGGCGCCGTGCGACGCGATGGGCACATCGTGCCGGTGCCGGCCGCCTGGAAAATCCGCCAGCTGGATTTCGGCGAAGGCAAAACCCGTGCTGCCGTCACCATCCCCTGGGGCGACGTCGTTACCGCCTGGCACAGCACCGGAATCCCAAATATCGAAACCTATGCGGCATTACCTGCGAAGCAGATACGCGCGTTGCGCTTGAGCCGCTATCTTGGCTGGCTATTGCGGAGTTCATGGTTGCGCGCGCGATTGCAACGCGGCATTGATGCCGGTGTGGCCGGGCCCGACAGTGTTACACGCAGAAACACCGAAAGCCTGGTGTGGGGCGAAGTGCGTAATACCGAAGGCCGCGTGCTGCAAAGCCGGCTGCGCTGCGGGAACAGCTACAGCTTCACTGCACGCTCAGCGGTAGCGGCGGCACGCCGTGTACTGTCCGGCGATATTCGCCCTGGATTCCAGACGCCGTCGCGCGCCTTCGGCATCGGGTTTGTACTGGCTCTGGGCGCACGCATCACCGACGTGCCGTGACCTGACCCGGCCCCGTGCCGGATGTTAAAATTTGCACTTTCCACTTCCATCAACGTCCGCGACGCGGCGTCTCATCACCAATACCCGGAGCATTCCATGCCTGCCATGAAAAAACCTGTTCGCATCGCCATCACCGGCGCCGCCGGCCAGATTGGTTATCAACTCACCTTCCGCATCGCCGCCGGCGACATGCTCGGTCCGGGTCGGCCCGTGATCCTGCAACTGCTGGAAGTCGCCGCCGCGCAAGGCGCACTCGGCGGTGTGGTGATGGAACTGAACGACTGCGCCTTTCCGCTGGTGCAGGGCATCGTTGCCAGCGACAACGCCGAGGTGGCATTCAAGGATGCGGATTACGCCATTCTGGTCGGCGCGAAACCGCGCGGCGCCGGCATGGAACGCAAGGACCTGCTGCTGGAAAACGCGAAAATTTTCTCGGTTCAGGGCAAGGCCTTGAATAAAGTGGCGAAGAAAAACATCAAGGTGCTTGTCGTCGGCAACCCCGCGAACACCAACGCGCTCATCACCGCCGCCAATGCGCCGCGCCTCAACAAGAAGAACATCACCTCCATGATGCGCCTGGACCAGAACCGCGCCATGTCGCAGCTCGCAGCGAAAACTGGTGTGCATGTGAACGACGTGAAACGTCTGGCCATCTGGGGCAATCATTCCTCCACGCAATATCCGGACATTCATCAGGCCACGGTTAAGGGCAAGCCGGCGGTGAAACTGGTGGACGAAAACTGGGTCAAGAGCGCATTCATCCCCACGGTGCAACAACGCGGCGCCGCGGTCATCAAGGCACGCGGTGCTTCTTCCGCCGCCTCCGCCGCCTCCGCCGCCATTGACCACATGCGCGACTGGGTGCTGGGCAGCAAGGGCCAGTGGGTCAGCATGGGCGTGCCCTCCGACGGCAGCTACGGCATCAAGAAAGGCATCGTGTACGGTGTCCCGGTGGTGTGTGCGAAGGGTGAGTACAAGATCGTGAAGAATCTGAAACCCGGCCCATTCTCCCTCGAACGCATGCAGGCCACGGAAAAAGAATTATTGGAAGAACGCGAAGGCGTGAAAGATCTGCTAGGCAACTGATCTCACAATTAGATAC